>SUWS01000097.1 GCA_015061365.1 Lentimicrobiaceae bacterium
TTTCTATATATTTTCCGCTTTTGACCATAAAAAATTTAACATAACCTTTACTTCACTTCTTTGTTTGAGTAGAAAAACGAAGTTATGAGAAAAAGTCAACAAGTCAACGAGACAACAAGTCAACGAGCTAATATCAATTGTACATTGTCAATTGTAAATTGTAAATTATTTAGCCTTTTGTCTTTTGCCATTATACTATTGTCTCCCACAAGCATCTTCGCGCAGAAAGATATTGAGTTAGAAGTCGACATCCCAGAGAAATGGCAAATCGACTCTATCTATCTGAGTAACAACATTACGCATTATGATTGGTGGAGCAGATTCAACGACCCGATGTTAGATTCTCTGATAAATGTCGCCTTGACTAACAATCACAATCTGCAATCTATAGAGGCAGCGTTAGAGAAATCGGAATTAGTGTATCAGCAGTCGAAGTCGAATTTTTATCCAAGCCTAAGTCTTGACGCTCAGTATAATTTAAGTGAAAGCAGCTTAAATTATTACGAAGAGACGAGCAGCGACGCAAATCGTACTAACGGTTATCTCAACGCAGGACTTAACGCCTCATGGGAGATTGACGTCTTCGGCAAGAACAGAAATAACGTTAAGTCAAACAGAAGCACATACTTAGCGAATGAGGCTAATTATCAAAACGCAATTATGAACCTCTGCGCTCAGGTCGCTACGACATATTTCAACTTACGTTCTTATCAACAGCAGTTAATAGTTGCCAATCAGAATATTGAGTCGGAGAAAAACATCTTGGACATTACTATCGCACGTTACGAATCCGGATTAGGAACGCAACTTGATGTCTCACAGGCGAAATCAGTTTATTATAATACTCTCGCCACGATTCCTCGTTTAGACGCTTATATAACACAATGTGTCAATCAGTTAGCAATATTATTAGGGACATATCCATCTACATTAAAAGATAGTTTCGATGATGCAAGCGAGCTTCCAAGCATACGACATATCGTCAATGTTGGAATTCCTGCCGATGTGATAAGAAACCGTCCCGACGTCCGTCAGGCTGAATATCTAATCGAATCGCAGGCGGCTCTCATCGGCGCGGCAAAAGCTGATTATTACCCGAAATTCACTATCAACGGCAGCTTCGGATTTCTCTCTCACGACATCGACAAATTCCTTGATAATGAAAGCCGTATGTTTAGTTTCACTCCTACCCTGACATGGAATCTCTTCTCTGGATTACAGACTCGTAAAAATGTTAAGATAGCAGAGATAGCTCTCACAGAAAGCATCGACAATTATAACAACGTGATTCTTAACGCCATTCAAGAAGTCGAGACTGAGATGAGCAATTACGCCAACGCATTAAAGACTATCGAGATGGGACAGCAAGTCGTGGAGCAGGGCAACAAGACTTTGGAATTATCAATAGACTTATACAAGAGAGGACTCGGCACCTTCACCAATGTCCTCGACGCTCAGCGTACCGTTCTCTCCGACCAGAATTATTTGGTAAGCGCATGGAACTCAGCGTTATTATCGTTAGTGAGATTATACACAGCATTAGGAGGAAATTGGGAATGATTATTTTCTCAATTATGTTAAAATTTCTTGAAGATACGATTTTATTTGTTATCTTTGTAGGAAATTTCTAACTATTCTAACTTTTATGCAAGAAAAAGACGGTAAATACATCTTCGGAGTGGCGAAGGTAGGCGATAAGGGACAGATAGTCATCCCTCGCGATGCACGTATAAAATATGGCATAAAGCCAGGTGATCCGCTGCTAATACTTGGCGATCAAAATGGTATGGCTTTGGTCAAGACAGAGATATTCGAGGATCTTGTCGGGCAGGTAATGGAGGGTCTAACAAAATGAGAAAGCATTGGATTGATAATCTGCGTTGGGTAACAGTTCTATTGGTGCTTTTTTATCACGTCATATATTTCTTTAACAACAAGGGTGTGTTCGGAGGAATCGGCGGTTTTTGTGATGGTCCACAATATCAAGATGTAGTGATGTATATTCTATACCCCTGGTTCATGCCACTGATGTTCATTCTTGCAGGAATCAGCTCACGTTACGCATTAGAAAATCATTCTGGAAAAGAGTGGTTCATTTCTCGAACAAGAAAACTTTTAGTACCTTCAACCATAGGACTTTTCTTCTTAAGTGCCGTCATAGGATGGATTAACACCATGACTTCACCTGCTGCCGACAGCATCGCTGCACTTCCTGTTCCAGTGAAATATGTAATCTGGTCTATCAGCGGCATTGGTCCTTTGTGGTTCATTCAGGATTTATGGCTACTTTCTCTTATTCTGCTTGTTATCAGAAAGATTGATGCAAAAGACAAATTCCTGACTTTATGCGGAAAAACAGGTATCGTTACAGTGGTACTTATGGGCGTGCTGTTTTGGTTAGGACATCAGACTATTATCATGGAACCAGATCCAGCTAGCACCGACGGACTCATTAATCTTTATAAACCTATCTTTTATCTGATTCCTTTTCTCTTGGGATATTTCGTATTCTCTCACGACAGGGTACAGGAAACCGTAGGACGTGCGTGGATACCTCTCATGATATGTGCGGCAGTATCTGGCATTACATTGATTATAAGAGGATTTGGACAGGATAACACCTCGCCACAATATCTCAGTTCGCCTTTAAACAACATCTACGGATGGCTCATGTGCCTTGCGATGATGGGATGGTTTATAACTTCATTCAACAAAACCAATACATTTGCTTCATATATGACACGCTCAAGTTATGGCATCTACATTGTACATTATCTGATAATTGCAGTCGTAGGATATATGTTGAAAGTCAGAACACAGGTGCCTCCGACTTGCATTTATATAATTCTGACAATTGCTGTTTTCACAATCTCTCCACTACTTTATGAAGTACTTAAAAGGATTCCGTTCATAAGATGGTGCGTCTTAGGAGAGAAGAGATAATCATTTCTCTGTAAATGCCTTAGGCAAGTATCAGTTTCTGTTTAATACTTTTGCGGTCGAAATATTTCGACCGCAAAATCTGCTATTGAATGATTTTAAAAAAATATCAACATTCAAGGAGTTATAAGAATATATATTATTAATTTAATTAATTGCATCAATATGGTGATAAAAATTCCCTGCGACATTTTCAAGGTTGAAGAAATGTGTCTCAAAGAAACACAAGTCGATATTGAATTGATTTCTTATATTATCATTTAATAATCCATTGATTCATAAGAATATCTTAATCATTATCCTCTGAATTATTTTTAAAATACAAATATATTTGATATAAGATTTAAAATTACTATTACATCACGAATCTTAAGTCAGTGACATCCTCATGCCGCCTCGACTAAATAGCGTTAAGAAATTATGATGATAAGCGTTAAGAACAAAAAGCTGTCTGAGCGAAGCGAGTTTTTTTTTGTTTAGCGTAAGAATCATAATTTTAGCGGATTTAGTCGTAGCGGTGAGCTTTTCTGTTTCTCTTTTTGCGGCAAAAAAGAGAAAAATTATTTTAAGGTAACTTTATAAACTCCACGTTGTTTCGTTTCAAAACAAATCCTTCATATATTTTATATAATCTTTTGTAACAGAAAGAGTCACCTCAATCCAAGCGCAAATGTAGAAAATAATTTGAAACAATATCATTGTTCTCTGATATTTATTTTTAAAATAAAATGTATTTGATGTAAGATTTGAAATTACTATTACATCACGAATCTAAAGTCAGTGACGTCCTCATGCCGCCTCGACTAAATAGCGTTAAGAAATTATGATGATGAAGCGTTAAGAACAAAAAGCTGTCTGAGCGAAGCGAGTTTTTTTTTGTTTAGCGTAAGAATCATAATTTTAGCGGATTTAGTCGTAGCGGCGAGCTTTTCTGTTTCTCTTTTTGCGGAAAAAAAGAGAAAAATTATTTTAAGGTAACTTTATAAACTCCACGTTGTTTCGTTTCAAAACAAATCCTTCATATATTTTATATAATCTTTTGTGGCGGAAAGAGCCGCCTAAATTCAGACATTAGAGTAGGAGATAATTTGAAACATTATCATTGTCCTCTGAATTATTTTTAAAATACAAATATATTTGATGTAAGATTAAAATTACTATTACATCACGAATCTAAAGTCAGTGACGTCCTCATGCCGCCTCGACTAAATAGCGTTAAGAAATTATGATGATGAAGCGTTAAGAACAAAAAGCTGTCTGAGCGAAGCGAGTTCTTTTTGTTTAGCGTAAGAATCATAATTTTAGCGGATTTAGTCGCAGCGGCGAGCTTTTCTGTTTCTCTTTTTGCGGCAAAAAAGAGAAAAATTATTTTAAGGTAACTTTATAAACTCCACGTTGTTTCGTTTCAAAACAAGCCCTTCATATATTTTATATAATCTTTTGTAACAGAAAGAGTCGCCTCAATTCAAACATTAGAGTAGGAGATAATTTGAAACAATATCATTATCCTCTGAATTATTTTTATTAAAAGTAAAAATCAATAAGTTACTTAAAGTTACTCAAATTTAATTAAAACTAAATATTTATTAAGAAAAATCATCTTTATCCGATAAAAAATCAAAGATAATTAGAAATATTGAATTTTTCTTCATGTATAAATAATGTTGTTCAATTATATTTATATACCTTTGCAATGTCTGATGATATAAACTCAAACATAACAAAACCCAAATTTATAATTTATGAAATCTGTATCAAATCACAATGGAGACATTATTGTCCATCAATCTACTTCAAGGATTAAGATTCAAGACTCTGAAATAAC
>SUWS01000098.1 GCA_015061365.1 Lentimicrobiaceae bacterium
CATCATACGGTCCTGAAATGCGTGGTGGTACAGCCAACGTTACTGTCATCGTCAGCGATGAACGCGTTTGCTCTCCAATCCTCAACGCTTTCGACACAGCTGTGATTCTCAACCAACAATCACTCGACAAATTTGAAGATAAGGTAAAACCAGGCGGCGTTCTCCTTTACGATCCAAACGGTATTACTCATAAACCAACACGTACAGACATTAAGATCTACACCATCGAAGGCGCACAATTAGCATCTGACATGGGTAACACAAAAGTGTTCAACATGATTATCCTCGGTGCTTATCTTAAATTGAGACCAATCATCTCTATGGATAAGGTTCAAGAAGGTCTCGAACACTCACTCCCTGAACGTGCTCACAAACTTATCCCATTAAACATGCAGGCTGTTGAAGTCGGTATGAATAATGTGAAAGAACAATAATAAACTGGTTTAAAGTTTAAGGTTTAAGGTTTAAGGCAGAGATGTCTTAGCTTTAAACCTTTTTTTTATTAATTTATTTTTAATTATATCACAAAATGAGAAGAAGCAGATTCTCTTATTGGTTACAATCTCCAGAAGGGAAAAAGTTCATGACTTATTGCTATGGAATTGGTGCTTTGTTAGTTCTAATCGGTGCAATATTAAAACTCACGCACTGGCTACCAATCTTATGGGAGAATTTCTTGATAGCCGCAGGACTTGCTATAGAAGTGGTTATATTTATCTTAGAAACTATCGCTAAACAACATGAAGATGAAGAAAATGACGATTCTTTGTAAGGATCGTGATCTCCAAAATCGCATATCCTTGTCCTGCATTGTTAGGCTCGGTAGGATATGAATTCAACAAGCATTTCTCAATTGGTATTGGAGGAGGCATCTTATCGGCAGCGTTTTGCATAAATATGTTTCATATTGTTTCATTTCCAGTTTCAGTCACACGGACGTGTGACTCTACCATAGTCGCTGCTGTTAAACAGATTCGTCATTGAAAATATAAATTCGTAGCATCTCTTCATACACGAATCTCACGTAGAGACATACGGACGTATGTCTTAAACAATTACGTCTAAAAACAATATAACAAACGTCAGTACGTCTTTAATTATTTTTAATATTTTTGTACTTCATCAAATTTAAACCATGAAAACAAAAGTATTAACACTATTAACCATATTTCTTTTATGTTCTAATTCTTATTCCCAAGAACACAGAGGTCTCTACGCCAAGACTTCTGCTAACATAGCATATCCGATTCCAGGAATCATCGGTTCTGTTGGCTACGAATTCAATAAGCATTTCGCAATAGCCATAGGTGGCGGCGTCATATCCGCTGCCTTCTACGATATATGTTTTCCACTCAGCATTGAGATAAGCGGCGACATAACAAAAAAGAATATCATAGGAAACGCTGCACTTTGCTATAGCATCGAACCTATGATATTACCTGGAACTAATTTATATTATGTTCTTCCCAAAATCGGGTTAAGAAATAACAACTGTCATTTTTATCTTACCGTAATGGGATTTAATTTTGGATATAAGATTCCTTTTAAGAAATCCTAATATTTCACCACTATCCTACCCTCGACATTTTCATAACGTGAATCTATTTTACCGCCGAGTCTATCAATGTAATATATCAGTGCTTCGAGGTCATTTGTCCAATATACATCCTGTGGTTCTGCAGCACGCAAGATTTCCGAACTGCCCAACTCTATAACGAGATAGTCAATACTATCGATAGTGTAATTACGACTCAAATCGACGTCAACAATACAGGCTTACCATCTTTGTTTGGCACGAATCTTTCTTTCTATGATGCTATGTTCGTGTCCGTCTATAACAGCATCGATTCCATTTGTATTGTTAATAAGACCAACTGAATTCGGATGACCTCCATCTTATTCCAGATCGCCGAGATGAGCGAGTGCGATCACATATTCTGCTTCAGCCTTATTTTCAGCCTGAATGCGAGAAATACGACCTTTATCTTTCACAACAGCTTCTATTTTAACGTCCTCCTTCGGCGTACTGTAAATCAAAAATTGAATTTATTTCATAAGATTACTTTTTACGATTTATAAATTTTGGTTCCATATCTCAAAATCTCACACATCCATATTTTTAAGTATATCAGTTTCCATATTTTGATTATTTGGTAATTACATATTTATTTTTACCTACAAGAATACAATAGAATGGAACATTATGCAAGAGAAAAAATCATAAAAATCATTAACATTTAACATAAAAAAAGCGTTCATTTATACAATCACTTCTTTCATTGAATCGCTCACAATAAAAGCATTACGTTTATGTTATTTCAAAAAAGTTTAACCCTAAAACAACCAACATGAGTGCAATGGAATTAAAAAATCGTGGCGACAGAAAAAAGATGATGAGCCACGTCCGTAACTTGGTAGCATTGGCTTACGCCGACGGCAAATTTTCCGATGAAGAAAGACAATATGTAGCTAACGTAGCAACGGAAGTCGGGATGACAGCCGATGAGATGAAACAGATTATCAACGATCCTGACGGCATCAGATTCATCATGCCAGAAAACGACATCGAGAAAATCGAGCAGCTTTACGACCTCATCTTACTTATGATGATTGATGGCGACCTCAATGAAAACGAGATGATATTCTGCCGAGCCATGGCAATAAAGATGAAGATTCCGTATCAAGTCGTCGATGAGATGGTGGCAAAGGTAATCAACTTCATCACCGACAATTTCTACATTGAAGATGTCGTCAATGAACTTGCAGAGATGATGGAGAAGAAAGATTAAAGCATTGTAGGGTCACACGAAAGTGTGACTCTTTTTGAATAAACCACTGCTCCCATTCTGTTGATATGCTCTATCAACTCATCGTTCTTCAAATTATGAAATATCGAGATGTCGAACATATAAGGCAACAACAAATCGTCAATATCATTCATGATTTTTAACAAGTCGCGGTAAGTGATATTCTCTCCGACTAAGGTAATATCAATATCAGAAAACGGCTTATAAGTTCCCTTTACTCTCGAACCGTACAATATGACTTTCTCAATCTGCGGCATCTGCGCAAATACTTCAGACAGTTGCTGCCAATATTCTTCCTTGATTCCGTATCTCAAAATCTCACTCCTCCATTTTTTCAAGCAAAACCTTCTCGAATTTAACGAACAAAGGATAATAGATATTAATAATGTGACTTTCTATAGTCGAAGCTGTCTCATCATCATAATGATGCGATGTTACATTCCTATCCTTAATAGTATCCATCCAAAGTCCATCGTCAATAAGTCCTAACCTCAAAGAATAACGTATCGCATCTCTCGGACCAAAAATTTCCATTATACCTTGATGCTCCGCATAATCCTTCATCACCTTCCATGCAAGCTCATGAGAAAACTCGAAACATTGTATCAAACCTTCTCTTATGATATTATACTGATGTTCTGAATACAGTTGTTTCGATACAATCTCAACTGCGTCAGTAAGTTGTTTCAACGCGCGACGATAGTTGCTGAACCTCTGTTTCCATCTGATGTCATTCTCTTGTTCCATAATAATTTGATATTCGGTTAAACGTATTTTTATCTCTCACAAAAATACTACATAACATAATATCTCGCAAGAGAAAAAAACATAAAAAATGTTAACACCTCTCAACCATCATCTGCATCTTTGCCTTTAGTTCTTCAGCAATTCTATCGCGTTCATCATTGACGTTATTGTTCGGCTCATAAACGACCGCCTCTCCTATTGTGAAAGTATGTTTTTCCTTGTCGGCATAGATGGGATAGAAAGCTATACATCGTCCTGTTTCTTTCCAATACATATTTCCTAATTTGGCGAAACCCTTAAATAGATTTCCGATGCTGTCGGTGGAATGAACCTTAGTTTCTTTTCCTGAGATGACCTTCTTCGCCGGACGCTCCGGAAATAATAAGATATTGTCTGATTCTTTAAGAGCCTTTATAGTGTCGTTAAAAGTAGTCATCACGTTTCTTAAATTATCGCGTTCGACGCCGATAGGATTAAAAGAATTCATTGCCCAGACTACTGGATATGCTAAGAAATTTGCAAGACGTTTCTTAAATTTTTCACCGAACAAAGGGACTCTATACATGAAACGAGAATACATCTCTTCTGTCGCTAATTCGATATCAAGCATTTTCCTGTCGATCCATGGTCGGAAATAGGTCGGAAGATAGATCACAGCGGCGACAGGTCCATAGATAATACCGTGATTACACACAAAGACTGAAGGAAATTCATCAGATCTAATATTCTCTTTTCCAATAACTTTCAGATGAAGCCATGGTCTTACAAAAGTAGCGATAATCTTTACGCCATACCTTACTCTATATTTCTTAATGAGAATCTTATACAGACTCACTCTCATCTCATTGTCATTAGAAACAGTAAAATAATTCTCCAACTTCTCTTTCGTACGCAAATCGAGAGGTTGGTTCAGGGCATAGTAAATGCTGACAAGCATAAAGAACACTGGTATCTGAATTATCATGCCTGAGAAAAGGTTTGTAACTTCCCAGTTATTCACATCAGGCATCACGAACGACCATATCGTGATTATCAAGATCATCATGCAGCTCGACAACAAAGATGAAACTACAATGTTGATCCTATCGAATCTGCCAATCTTTGACTCTACATCTTCTTCTCCCGCAAGTCTCAAGACAAGTCCGAAATCTTTGTTAAACCTCGACAACGATGAACTTATCAGCGACAAAGCTACAGAA
>SUWS01000003.1 GCA_015061365.1 Lentimicrobiaceae bacterium
GGGCGTATCAGTATTAGCTAAAACACCCATTCGAGAGTTGCTCGCAAAAGACCAACCAATAATCGAAAACCAAAATGTCAAAGAACTAAAATTATTTTAATAAAAATTTATTGCATCAGTAGTAATTGTTAATTGTCAACTGTAAATTGTTCAAACGTAATATTCAAAGAAATTACATCCTAATATTTCGTTTATCCTTATCAGAAGTTCCGTGTTGATATTGGGATTGTTGAAGATTCTGTACGCATGTTTTCTGGTACATGGTATCTGTGCAGCGAACCATGTCACCGTCCTGCCTTGTTCCCTGAGTTTCTGACGTATCAGTTTTCCTATATGTATATCTATAATTTCGGACTGCATAAAAAAACCGTGAGTACTTGTTGATTACTCAAGGCTCGCCAAAACCTATTTCCACAAACAAGAAAGCTCACGGATATAACCCGCAAGCGTTCATGCTTTCTTTGTGGAAAATTTGAAATTTGGCGATTTCGAGTAATCAAAGAAAATGCTTTAAACGCTATGTTTATAATATGTTATATTTTTATTTTTCTTACTTCTTTTCTATAAAATTATTTTTAGATGTTAACGAAGCAAAGTTAATGAAAAAATGACAATTGTCGTACGACAAAATAAAATTAACTTCTTTTTTGAACTCTTCTGACTATGGCTATACTTAACTCATAAAGTAACGCTATCGGCAAGGCAACCAACATCAATGTAAATATGTCTGCAGTCGGGGTTATTATCGCTGCTATTATGCAGATTACAACAAATGCGTGTTTCCTGTATTTGCGCATTATCTCAGCACTTATCAAATCTAACTTGGCGAGGAAATAAGCCATAATAGGAATCTCGAATATTATCCCTATCATTAAAGACAACATGAAAAATGTTGAAATATACGATGACAGAGCTATTTGATTTACTACCTCCGACGATACTTGATATGTGCTTAAAAATCTGAAAGAGAACGGAAATATCACAAAATAATTTAACAATACTCCGCAAGCGAAAAGTATCACAGAACAAAAAATAAGATAATACGAATAACGTCTTTCGTTGTCGTACAAAGCCGGACTGACGAACCCATATAGTTGATAGATGAGATACGGCATCGCAGCCACTACACCTAACCACATCGAGACCGACAAATGCGTCATGAATTGAGACGCTAACTGAGTGTTGATAAAGTCGATTTCAAAACTTCTGGGACATAAGACTTCCACATTTATTTTGCTTGATATCAGACATAAAATATCATACAAAATGAAATCGGATTTTGACGGGGCAAACAATATGCTAAAGACTTCATCTTTAAAAACAAAGGCTGCAATAGCACAAAGTAACCATATTGCCAAACAACGAAAAACGACTTTTCTGAAAACCTCTACGTGTTCCCAGAAAGTCATCTTTTCTTCATTCGTCCTGTTTTTCTTTTTTGTCATCTACAACATTATTATCATCATTGCCCTGAGAACCCGACATATCATTCATTCCATCTTTAAAACTTTTGACGCCCTGTCCCAAGCCGCGCATCAGCTCCGGAATCTTCTTGCCGCCAAAGAGTAACAAAACCAAGACGATAATAAATATTATCTCTGTACCGCCAATCATCAAGAGTTTCATAACATTGACTATTCGTTAGTTACTAAATAAATTTCACAAGTCTCGAAGTTGATTTCCCAATTTCCATTAGGACTGCTTTCCCATTGATATTTAGCAGACATGGTGTTCCACCAGTTTTGGAATTTCGTTCCAGTCTCACCCATATCTTTCACGAGCTTCTCATACAAAGCTTCATTTTCAGCTGTCAATATCATGGCTAATTCATTCAAACCGTTACGACGTTCAAATAATGCTTGAATTTCGTTTTTTTCTTGTTCTGTTACAGAACCGATTAATTTTTTGTTCATATTTTTTACTGATTTAGTTTACCATTTGAATTGTATTGTGTCTTTCCCTTTTGATGTAGATTGGCATGAACCATAGCAACTTCCATGGCAGCTGCCTTTGCAAATATCTGAGCACTGATCACATTTTCCTGAATACATACATGTATGTGTACAAGCACCCCCACATCCGACTGCACATAAACCTGTACACGAACCTGTACACGAATTTGTACAATTATCATTACACACACCTACACATGTATTTGTACATCCTCCATTACAATTTTGTACAATGTTACCCTTTGTGGTATATCTGATAATTGATGGTAATATCAATATTGGCAATATCTTTGCGGTCTTCCTAAAAAAATCTCTTCTGTTTATTATCATAATTATGTCAATATTTATTTTTTGCCAGACCCATTGCAACTACTACAAGTCTCAATTACATTGCCATGACATGCTAAGCATTCATTAAAAAAACTCCCATCACACCACCAACATTTCTCTCTATAATTTCCATTGCAGACAAGACATTTCTCATACTCATCACCATTCCAATAATAACCTGAATAGCAAAACTTACATTCTATATAACCATACTCACAATAATTGCAATACCCTGTACCGTCACAAATATTACACATAATATACCCTCTTCCAAAACAGATTTCACAAGAATCTTCATTTAATTCCCCACTTTTGCACGATACAAGTATCATTAAAAAAAGCAAGAAAAATATCTTTGTAGATCCTTTTACCATTCTTTTCTTACATCAAAAGGATCTAAATAACTGATTTCCTCAATTTCTTTATTAGGAAGAAACATTCCGTGCTTGCGTATATTCGCTAACAACTTACGGCTTTCGTTACGTTCCAAATGTGAAACCACACATTGCTCGTGACCTGGAGTGTTGAGTTCGTAAGTAGTCTTTCTATTCAAATAGACGCATCTTTTACATTGATAAGCATCGCAGTTGCGGCATATAGGAGCGTACGACAATTTGTAAAGCTGCGGATTCTTGACATCCAAGCCGTTCTCTAAATCACCAATTGAGAATTTGGATTTTCCTAAACCATAATCTTCATTTTCGTCTGTAAGATAAAAAGCAGGACAGACATAAAACTTTCCGTCAGGAGCAAGAGTGATGTTTTCATCGCCAGCGTTGCAGTTGTTCATCTTGTCAAGCATCATTCTGTCGGTAAGAAGATTGAGTTGAGGAGTCTTTCCTTCAACATAAAGTTTCTCTATTTCCTTTGATAAAGAAGACAGAATCATTTTGTATTTCTCGAAATCATTTTCATCAAAACTGTCAATATCAGTTATCACTACATTGATACGCTTTGCTATAGGAAGAACCTTGTTCAGCGACAAATGATTTTCAAACAATTCAGATTTGGAAGTGCGAATCACATAAATGCCGTTCTCGTTGATTTTATATGATTCCAATTCTTTCCAATTGTTAAAAATAATTATGTCGGCATTATCCTTTAATTTCTCATCTTCACAATCGGAAGGAACAATATCGCTATGATCTATTGTGTTTATCGCATCCTTATATTCTTGCGACAACTCAAAATTCGGATAGACGAATTGAATCATAAGATTTTCCTTCATGGCGAAGAGAATTCCTTTTTTCAAGTTCTCGACAGAAATCAGGCGACTTTCTTTCTTATCGTTTGAATAATGACAATACGAAGTGCTTGTATCGTCCAACTGAATTATTAAATATTGTAACATGACTTAGCAATTTATATTGTTAGACGATTGTTTCATTTGTTTCTCAGCTTCTTCCTTAGCGATGCCTTCGAGTTCCAACTTGCGGTACAATTTATTCCAATAATAATTGTTAGCACGTACGCGAGCCTTGTGCATCTTGCAGATAGCCGTGGCACGTTGATAGACTGTACTCGATTCAGCAGCATCATAATTCTCGCCCTGACACCAAGCGCATCCGCTTGCGACCTCGCAATCGATGCATTCCTGTTTGCTTTGAGTACAACGGTCGAGGGTGTGGAAAGGACGCAGTTTGTTCTTGTCGATACCTTTATTAATATTACCGATCATCCAAGCCTTTTTGTCGCGAAGAGAATATTGAGCGAAGCGAGTACAAGGATAGAAGTTTCCAGCCGCATCAATCGAAAGCATACGACCTGCGCCGCACCAGTTCTGGTTGTCGCGTTTCGGATCCATAGGTTTGCCAATATGCTCCATGAAAAACGAGCAAGCGTGATCTCTGAAATAGTCGCCGTCGATGATAGCATCTGCAAGCTGCATCAGCTGATCTTCAAACTTCTTGTCGTCGCCTTCTTCCCAGACATCTTCGAAAACGCAGTTGATATTAACCTCTTTAATTCCCAACGAATAAAGATGTAATACACTTTCTTTAATGTAAGGAATATCAGGAGAAGCGATTGTAACCTTTGTTCCTGCGTTGGGGAATTGCTGTAGCCACAGAGGAATGTTACGAACCACATCTTTATAAGAGCCACGTTCATCATTACCTTTATACACACGGTTGATGTCGTGTTTCACTTCCGTACCGTCGATGGTGATACCGATAGAAAGATGATCTCTGTTTTTCTTGATGAAGTTCTGAACCTTCTCGGTATCGTAGTTGATGCCGTTTGTTGAGAAACTGAAACGATAAGAGTTGAACCAATGATGGTCGCGGCGGAACATCTCAGACTTCAGATAATCGCAAATCTTATCTATGAGATCTATTTCCAAGAAAGGCTCGCCGCCGATGAAGTCCCACACTACCGACTCCTCGCGAAAATCCTGTTCGTTGTCGAGTATATAATCTATAGCCTGTTTAGCCACCTCCCACGACATACGCTCCTTCTCGTTCTTACCCACGAGGTAGCAATATTTACAAGCCAACTGGCAATCCTTAGTGACAATGAAAGTGATGTTCTTAGCCATTCCAGATTGCCAAGGATCGTTCTTTTCTTTGATAGTCTTTTCTTTCATTTAAGTGCCTAAATATTACAAATTCAGAAACAATCAATATGCAACACCGCTGCAAGTTCTATGGCAACTACCTACGCAAGTTCCAAAACATGAATCTTTACATGTACCTTTACATCCTCCTGAGCAGCCTTCACAATATCCTTTACAAGTTCCATAACAAGAATACCAACATCCACTACTACATCCCATCGGTTCTGTTTCTGTTGCCTTAGAAATTATCGGGCTACTTGCTAAAATAACTGCACCTAAAATTGGCAATGCACCTTTTGCTGCTTTTTTGAAGAACTCACGTCTTGATTGAATTTCTTCATTTCTTTCCTTTTTGTTTTCCATGATAATGTCATTTTTAGTTATACATTTTTTTATTGAGATTTTCTATTACCTTATAAAAGATTATATCAGATATAACATTTATCTTGACTTTAATAACGAGCAGAACCTTTACAAGTTCCTTTACATGTTTGTCTACAGGAGTTCTTGCAACTACCCTTACAATTTTGAAGACAAGTATCTTGGCAACTAGAAACGCAATTTGAAGAACATGCGCCAGAGCATCCCATTGGTGTTTCTTCAGCTTTTACTATATTAGGCACGTTTGCTAAAATAACTGCACCTAAAATTGGCAATGCGCCTTTTGCTGCTTTTTTGAAGAACTCACGTCTTGATTGAAGTTCATTGTTTTCTTTTTTCATATTATAAATCGCAAAGTTATATTCCATTATGCTCTTCGGTTTAAAATTGAATTTTAATACAAATAAACATATCCTGCACAGGTGCCTACACAAGTGCCCCAGCACGTACCATAACACGAGGTACACGTACCTGTACATGAGGTACACGTACCTGTACATGACAAACAGGAACCCCAGCAAGTTCCATAGCATGAACCATAACAGCCTTTAGGATTTTCTGATGCTTTTACTATATCAGGAACATTTGTAAGTAATAAAGCACCTAAGATTGGCAATGCGCCTTTAGCTGCTTTTTTGAAGAACTCACGTCTTGATTGAATTTCTTCATTTCTTTCTTTTTCTTTCATTATGATTTTACTTTTAGTTACTATTTTTATTGGCTGTTGAAGATCTTTTGCTGATTATAGTCATATTTAGACTTTTTAAATGAATTGTTTATACATTGTTTACTTACTAGAACCACTGCATGAGCCTTTACAAGAACCGCTACATGTCCCAGTACAACTACCTATACAACCACCTTTACATGTCCCATCGCAAGTACCTTGACAACCTCCCTTGCAAGTACCTGAACAGCTATAACATCCCATTGGTTCTTTTTCTACAGCCTTTGAGATTATCGGACTGCTTGTTAACAATACAGCCCCTAATATTGGCAATGCGCCTTTTGCTGCTTTTTTGAAGAATTCACGCCTCGATTGAATTTCTTCATTTCTTTCTTTTTTGATTTCCATGATAATGTCATTTTTAGTTACTACTTATATGAACTTTTCGTTACCATTTTTTATTAAGGAAACGGATATGCAATATTATCCATTTTTCTTATTTATCAACAACTTACGCTATCCCCAAATAAGCCATAAAACTGTCCCTAAATAAGACACGATTAACAATTGACAATTAACAATTGACAATTAACAATTGACAATGTAGGGCACATTGAAGGTGTCAGAATATTAAGTCGCTAAGTCGCTGAGGTAACTAAAAATGTTTATAAATAAAAAGAGGTCGTAAAATTTTTTACGACCTCAATTGTTAATTCATGTGTGTATTAAAACGAAACACCTGCTATTTATCACTTAGGTTATTTGACCAATAGATTTAACTTCTCTGTGATGATAGATTTGAGGTTCTCTTTCATTTCATTAGGTAAGAATGATATTTCTATGAACTCAAACCATCTGCTTCATAATTCATTAGATTTTGTCATCGGCACGACGCCTACTTCGCTGCCAAAGAGATTTAATATCTGATTTACTTTATCAAGACGTAAAGTCTGTTTGCCTTGTTCCAATTCACGAACAAGGCGTAATCCAACTCCAGATTTCTCGGAAAGTTCTACCTGCGTAAGATTATACTGTTTACGCATCGCTTTTACATATTTAGAAAGTGTCGTTAATTCCATAATATGATAATTATACCCTATAGGGTGCAAATATAATAAAAAGTTTTGTTTTTATACCATATAGGGTATAAAATAATGTATAATTCATAATTCATAATGTAGGGTATATTGAAGGTGTCTGAATATTAAGTCACCAAGTCTCTGAGACAACTAAAAATGTTTATAAATAAAAAAAGAGGTCGGTAAGAATTTACCGACCTCAATTGTTAATTGTCAATTGTTAACTGTTAATTGTAGACTGTCAATTGATTACGACTTTCTTGGTTTTTCCGTCGATGTTGAAGAAATAGATTCCAGGATTGTAGTCTGAAACGTTGATTTCTATTTCATTTGTTGCTGACGTGGCAAGCCGCGTCCCTACCAACATTCCCATTACATTATATATCCTGACTGTTGTCTGTTGACTGTTGACTATTGACAATCTAACAACATCATCAGCTGGATTAGGGTAGACATTGAATCTGACTGCGTCTTCAAATTCTTCAACGTTATCCCAGTTCTCGTCTATGACTTTCACTGTTCCTACCGATGTCATTCCGTCTTCAAAAAGAGCTACCACCTCTGCCACGTGCTCGTCATAATTCATCGGCATTATGCTTTCAACGATTTCTTCGTCAGAATAGAAAGTGTCTAAGTTATAGTTGCCTTCAATAAGTTCGCCGTCAACGTAAATGTTATATGCTACCGGTGTCCTTCCTTCTGGCTCGTCCCAGTTGAGATATAGTTTCTGTATGTCGTCGCCGCCTATCGATGCGGTGAGGTTTCTTACAGGATTACAGTGTTCGGTGTAGCCGTAAGCGAAATTGCTGTTGAAGACTTCTTTGGTGTCGTAGTTCTGAAGCCACATCACGACTTCCAAGTCGTCCATCTCTTCGACATTGGTATCCGACAGATCGCACGTGAGTTCCAATCTGTGATATTCGCCTGCGTTGATAGACGCAATCTCGTTACCTTCCGCGTCTTCCACCATCTTCATCATGACGTGATGATATTCTGTCTCTTCATCGTTGCCGAGATTGTTTTTCGTGGTCTTTTCGCTTATCGCGATGAAGGCTCTCACGTTTTCGATATTTGCGTAAGCCATGAAATCGGCTATTATATTAATGGTGTTGCCTTCAACGGTGAAACTTCCTTTTATGTCGAAATAAGCTGGTGCTTCCAACGCGAGCAATATGTCTTCATCTGTAGCAGCGGCATAACCTTGCGACACTGCATCGACGAATGTCTCAGGCACGCCCATCACTGCGTAATAATTTTTTCTCATGATGCTTTCATCTGTCCAATAAGGGTCGCCGCCTGGTGAGCCGTCTTCAAGAAGAGGAAGGTCGATAGGATATTTTATGTAAGAACATTTTCCGGCGTATGTGCTAACATGTCCGTCCATAATCTGGTTGATAGGAATGCACGGATAGTCGCATGTTGAAGCAGTGAAGTGTTCCAAGAGAACGACTTTCTGACTTTCTCTCATGGCGAGATGAACCTCTTTCAACAAGAAACCGCTGCTGCCATTGTAATTCTCTCCGTTTACCTTAGAAACACCTATCTCAATGGCGTGTGAATATCCGAAGTAAATCGTTTGAGGGAATGCGCTTTCTATTGTAAACTGCCCTGTTTCGAAAGGAGCTAAGTTGGTATCGAAGCTATAAGTCTCATATCCGTCTTCATAATAGAGCGACATATTCACGTCGAAGTTTGTCACTGTCGTCAATCCTGTGTTTCTGACAGTAAAGGATATTCCGTCGTTATAGTCTGTTCCTATGATGTTAGGTACGTCGATGCTCACGAGTTCGAGATCTAATTCTTCTTGTTTGAATACTTCGATGTCGTCGAAGTACCAGTTGTTGACGAGATATGAGTTGCCTGTGAAGTAGATGCACATCAGCACATCAGGTTTTCCCATGTCGGGAGTGCTGATGGTGTGATTCTCGTTGAAGGCGGCAATCTCGACATAAGTCTGCTGCCATCCTGTGTTCCATGTCGCGCCGCCGTCTGATGAAGTGGCGATGCCTATGGTGTTCTCTCCGATGTAGTTGTCGTGATAATGTTTGAACGACACCATGACTTCCGATACGTCGGTGAAGTCGAATGCCGGCATGACGAGACGTGATGTTCCGTTAAATTCCGGTGCCCAGTTCATGCAGATCTCATTAGGCAGTCCGCCCGACTTCGCACTCGTGGATATTGACCAGTTAGCGGCATGATTGTCTACATACCAACCTTCAGGCATGTCGGTGCCGTCGAATGTTTCATGTAAGAGACTCTCCCTGTTCTGAGCAAAAGACGCTATTGAAAACAATAGCGCGAATGTTAGGAGTAATGATTTTTTCATGACTGTTTTGTTTAAAGTTTAAGGTTTAAAGCTTAAGGTAAAGATTACCCGACCTTAAACCTTAAACCTTAAGCCTTAAACCAATTATTATTCAACGACTATCTTCTTAGTCACATTTCCATTCTCAGTCTGTATGCTGAAGAAATAAATTCCAGGATTGTAGTCTGAAACATTGATTTCAGTTTCGTTAGAATTGATTTCGATTTCTTCAACCAACATACCTAAGATGTTGTAGATTCTGACTGTTGACTGTTGACCGTTGACTGTTGTCACTTTCACAAAGTCAGATGCCGGATTAGGATAGACATTAAATGAAGAAGTTTCATTTATCTCACTCACATTCACTCCTGAGGCGAATATATCCATAAGGCTGACAGATGATTTATCGTCGGCATACATTGTCCTGACTTCAACATAGTGATTTTTAGGCATATTATATAATTCTGTTGCCAATTCGTTGTTTGTATATGAAGTAGATGTATAGTTCTCCTCCATCAAAACTCCGTTGATATAGATGTTATATCCTGTTGGAGTGCCAGTTTCAGGTGCTTCCCAAGCTACATTTATCGCTGAGCCATCTTCGCTGAAATCTGCTGTCAAATTCTGAACCGGGTAGCAATGTTCTGTATATTCGTAAGCGAAACGGCTGTTGAATATTTCTCTCGAGACGGGGTCTTGTATCCACAATGATACTTCAAGGTCGTTCATTTCTTCGACGAATGTTGACGACATATCGAAAGAATATTCGAAGCGTTTATATTCACCGATATTCAACTCCAATGGATTTCCGTTTCCGTCTTCTAACATCTTCATTAAGATATGGTGGAATTCTGTCTCGCCGTTTGTGCCTACGTTACCTGTTGTTGTCTTTTCATTGATAGAGATGTATGCATTGATGCCACTCATATTGAAATAAGACATGAAGTCGGCGGTGACATTGATGGTGTTACCTTGCACGTTGAAAGCGCCTCTCACGTCGGCGAAAGCTGGTGTTGCGTAATGCTCGTCTAATGCACCCTGAGTGACACTTGTAAATCCTTGGTCGATACCATCCAAGAAAGTCTGAGGTGCTGCGTTACAAGCGTAGAACGACACTCTTGTTCTTACATCGTCATTGCAATAAGGGTCGCCAGAGCCAGGCCAGTAACATGGATATTTTGTATATGTGTATTTGCCTGGGTTGGCAGCTGTGAGGTTTGCCATAGCGTAATTGACATTTACGCATGGAGGACATGTTGAACTTGAGAAGTGTTCTATCATAGGTATTCTCTGAGCGATACCAGCTGAAACGTTAAATGTTTTGTCCATTCCGTTGTTGTTGGTGTCATCGTCTACTGTTCCGTTAACATCAATGATATCGATAGGAATGTTATATGTTCCAGGGTTTAGGTCGAAACTTATCTGCAATGTGAACTGTGCTATTTCAAACGGAGCGAGGTTAGTCTCAAAAGTCTGTGGATTTGTCGTTCCACAATAATCTGCTGATATGTCAACAGTTTCTATGGTAAATGATTCTATGGTGGTTGCACCCATATTTTGTACAGTGAACGGCACTTCTGTCACGCCGGCGTTGACGATGTTAGGAACATCGATACTGACGAGTTTGAGATCTAAGTTTTCTTGCGTGAAAATTTCAATATCATCGAAATACCAGTCGTTGATGTTATATGAATAGCCTTCGTAGTAGATGCAGAAATAGACATTTTCCTTGCCCATATCCGGTGTCGAGATTAGTTCGCTCACTGAACCGCCACCTGTTGAGTTGTATGTCTGCGACCATCCTGTGTTCCATGTGGATCCGTCAGATGATGTTGCGATACCGATATTGTGTGCACCTGAAAAATTGTCTAAATAATGTTTGAAAGATACTACGACACTTTCTACATCTGTAAGATTAACAGGTGTCATTACGACACGACTTATTCCGTCGAAAGAAGGATAGTAGTTGATTTTTAATTCATTGGCATCGCCGCCAGCCTTGTTGCTATGTACGATGGACCAGTTGCTGGCTCCAAGACCGTTGATTGTCCATCCTTCAGGCATCGATGAACCGTCGAATGTTTCATGTAATAAGCTTGCTCTGTTTTGAGCGAACATCGCTGTAGATAGCAATAATGCTAATACAAAAAGTAATGTTTTTTTCATAGGCCTATATTTTAAAATTATTTATGCGCAAATATAATAAAAGTCAACAGACAACGGACAACAGTCAACGGATTTTTTTTTGAACGTTGAACTTTGAACTAAGACTTTTGACTGTTAGCTTTTTGAACTCTGCGTTCCTTTGCGTCTTTGCGAGAAATAATTAGAAAATTGCTTAAGACCTTGCGACCTTATAAACTGCGAACTATAAGTCTTGACTCAAAGTTCAAAGCTCAAAGTAAAGATCACCCGACCTTAAACCTTAAGCCTTAAACCTTAAACCAATTATTATTCAACAATAATTTTCTTAGTCACATTAAATTCTTCACTCTGAATATTGAAGAAATAAACTCCAGGATTGTAGTCTGAAACATTGATTTCGATTTCATCTGTTTCGGAAGTGGCAAGTCGCGTACCTACTAATATTCCCATTACATTATAAACCCTGACTGTTGTCTGTTGTCCGTTGTCTGTTGACAATCTCACAACGTCTTTCGCCGGATTAGGATAGATCATAACATTTACATCTTCTGTCTCAGCTACGTTTGTCCAATCATTATCGATGATCGCTATAGCTGCTACCGAAGTCATTCCGTTTTCATAAACAGCAACTACTTCTGCGATATGGACATGTTTATCATCATATAAATCACCGGCTATTGTTACATCTGTGTATGAATTGCCTGTGAAATTTTCCTCAATCAATTCTCCGTTGACATAGATATTATATCCAACAGGAGTGCCTTCTTCCGGAGCGTCCCAATCTATATGAAGAGTTATGCAGTCACCGACGATAGCAGATCTTAAATTCTGAACTGGATAGCAATGATCTGTATATTCGTAGGCGAAATGACTGTTGTAAATTTCTCCCGTCTCATAGTTCTGTAGCCACAACGCGACTTCCAAATCGTTCATTTCCTCTACGTTGGTTGACGACATATCGTGAGTGAATTCGAGTCTTTGATATTCGCCGGCATTGATGTTCACGACATTTCCGGTAGGGGAGTCTAACATCTTCATCATAATGTGATGGAACTCTGTCTCTCCGTTAGAACTTGCGTTTTCGGTGGTTGTCTTCTCATTTACCGAAACGAAGGCTCTCACGTTTTCCATCTTGATGTACGACATGAAGTCGGCGGTTATATTGATTGTATTGTCATCAACGTTGAAAGTTCCTCTGATATTGACGAATGACGGTGTGTTGTAACTTTCATCTAAGGCTTCTTGTGTTACGATGTTGTATTCCTGGAGCGAACCGTCTAAATAGAACTCAGGAGCCGCGCTCACCTGATAGTAGCCCGCTCTACCTGCAACCTCGTTGAAATAATAAGGATCGCCGGTACCTGGGAAGTTGACAGGATATTTGGTATATGTGTATCTGCCCGGATTCGCCTCTAACACCTCGTTCATCATGATGTTGGCTTCAACACAATATCCACAAGTTGAACTCGAGAAACTTTCTATCATTGGAATCTTCTGTGTAAGTCCCATTCCAACATTGATTTCTTTCTCTATGAAATTATTACCGTCGTTACTGTCGTCAGTTCCGTTGACGCTGACAATCTCTATCGGCATGACGTATGTCCCAGGGGCGAGATAAGCTTTCTCCGTGAATGTAAGCTCTTGCTTCTCTAACGATTCAATGTTGACCTCGAATGTCTCTGTTACGATATTACCATTGTTGAAGAAATCTTTGAATGTCGCTTCAACGGATTCTATTGTTGTTGAACCTGTGTTTTGCACCGTGAATCTCACATCGTGAAATCCGTAATTCAGCATCTCTGTCATGTCGACGCTCAGGAGTTCTATGTCGAGATTGTCTTGTGTGGATATTTGGAAGTTGTCGAAATACCATCCGTTCATGGTGAATGAAGATCCTTCGTAAAAAATGCTGAAATATACATTTTCATTTCCCATGTCGGGTGTCGATATGAGTTGTTCGACTTCGTAAAGCCCAGTCTCTCCGTATGTCTGAGACCACGCTGTGTTCCAGTCGTTACCGTCGGTGGAAGTGGCGATGCTTAAGGTATATTCGTTAACTTGGTTGTCTAAGTAATGACTGAAACTTACCACGACTTCGTTGATGCCGCTTAGATTGACGGGAGCTGTCATCATGCGTGATGATCCGTAAATTACAGGCCACCATGAGAGCTGGAGTTCGTTTGCGCTACCGCCTGCGTTGTTAGTCTGAGATATGATCCAGTTTTCTTCCGCGCCTTCCGATGTGGTCCAGCCTTCCGGCAATGACGCCGAATCGAAAGTCTCGTTTAAAATTATACCTCTGCTTTGAGCGAATGCTGCTATTGAAAGAAATAATGCGATTGTAAGTAGTAATGTTTTTTTCATGATTTATAAGCTATGAGCCATGAGCTACGAGCAGCGAGCTACGGAAATCTGCCCATAGCTCATAGCTCGTAGCTCAAAGCAATTATTCAACAACTATCTTCTTAGTCACATTTCCTTTCTCGGTCTGAATGCTGAAGAAATAAACTCCAGGATTGTAGTCTGAAACATTGATTTCTATTTCATCTGTTTCGGACGTGACAAGCCGCGTCCCTACCAACATTCCCATTACATTATATATCCTGACCGTTGACTGTTGACTGTTATCCGTTGACAATCTAACAACATCTTTCGCAGGGTTAGGATGGATCTCAAAATGGTTCTCGTGTTCATCTAATGAAACGCCGATTAATTCAAATTCGAATGCTTCTGATTGTTCCGATTCTCCGTCAGGGCATATCGTCGCCACTGCGAAATGATGCATGCCTTCTTCATCAAATCCTTTGATGTATGATGTCTCGTTTGTGTTATCTAACAACTCTCCGTCAAGATAAACCGCATACTGACTTGCGTTGTCGGCGGCGTCCCAGCTCATAGTGACTTTGAAGTTATATTCGTAACCTTCCGCGTCTTGTTCAATGGCGGCGTTGAGGTTGGTCGGAGCGTTGCATGGAAATTCCTCTTCACCTATTATTATATAGTCAGCTAAACCTACCGAAGTCTTGCCGTCTTCATAAACTGCTTTTACGCTTACGGTATGAAGTCCGGCTGCGTTGTCGAGATGATATGACATCTCCGTCGTATTTTCTAAGACTAATTCGTTATTGACATATAAGTCATATCCTGTAGGTTCTCCCGATTCTGGTGCTTCCCAGCTGATGTCGATGGATTCATCTTCCTCGTTGCCGTTAAGCTGAAGGTTTTGCGCTGGATAAGGATGTGATGTGTAATCATACAGGAATGTGCTGTTGAAGACCTCGTAAGTGTCGTGGTTCTGTATCCAGACAGCGACTTCCAAATCGTCGAGTTCTTCCACGAAGGTGGTGTCCATATCGTAAGAGAATTCGAAACGTTGGTATTCGCCTACGTTGCATGTCGCATCGTTACCTTCTGAGTTTTCTAACATCTTCATCATGATGTGATGAAATTCCGTCTCTCCGTTATAGCTGGCGTTGCCTGTTGTCGTTGTTTCATTTATTGACACGAAGACTCTTATATTAGGAATGTTGACGAGCGACATCACGTCGGCTGTGATATTGATTACGCTGCCTTCCATTTCGAATGCGCCTTTGATGTCGACGTAAGCCGGTCTGTTATATTCCGCGTAGAAGTCGTTATTGGATATTGCCGCTGCTCCGAAGTCTTCGCCGTCGAAGAAGATCTGAGGTGCACCGATCACATTATAATAGTTCTTTCTTTCCAACGCCTCTGCCGTGCAGTAAGGGTCGCCTTCGAGAGGGAAGTTCATGGCGTATTTGACGTATGCATATTTGCCGGGATTGTTTTCTGTGAGTATGTTCATGCTTTGGTTGACGTAGACACAAGGTGCGCAGGTCGAACTCGAGAAGTGTTCTATCAACGGGATACGTTGCGTCGTTCCTATGGCGGCGTCTATCGTCATATCCTTGACGTTGTCAGATGTTACGTCTTCGCTGTCGTTTACTTTCAGTATTGTGACAGAGATATTATATGTTCCGGGGGCTAATGTCAAAGGTGCTTCGAAAGTGAAGTCGGCTTTCTCTGTCGATTCTAAATCGGTGGTGAAAGTCTCGACGACGGGACTCTTTCCTTCGATCTGATATTGAGCTTCGAAGGAGGTGATGTTGTTGATGCCGGTGTTCTGTACTTTGAAGCCTACCTCGTTAGCTTCGATTCCGACTATGCTCGGGAAGTTGATGTCGAGCATACTGAGGTTGAGTTCGTCTAAGGTATATACTTCGATGTCGTCGAAATACCATCCGTTCATGTTGTTGGAATCGCCGCTGTAGAAGATGCAGAACCTGACGTTTTCCTTTCCCATGTCGGCTGTATTGACATTTTGAATGAAGCTGTGCTGACCTTGATTTGATGTGGAGAATGTCTCTTCCCAAGCTACGTTCCATGTCGCTCCGTCGTCGGAAGTCGTGGCGATGCCTATCTGATGAGGCACGTCCATATAGTTGTCGAGGAAACCTTTGAAGGAGAACACTATCTCATCTATTCCAGTGAGGTTGACGGCAGGTGATACAAGTCGTGAAGTTCCAACGAATGAAGGTCGCCAGTATAATTTTATCTCACCCGGGTCGCCGCCGGCTTGGTGTGTGGGCCATATCGACCAGTTTTCCGCGCCTTCCCCTGTTGTCGTCCATCCGGAAGGTATCTCTTCTGTGTCGAATGTTTCTCTGATATACGATGCTCTGCTTTGCGCGAATAATGAATACGAAAGCATTAATACTAAAAATAGAAGTAAAGATTTTCTCATTGATTTATTATTATTTAAATATGGGCGCAAAGATAATAAAAGTCAACGGACAACGGACAACAGTCAACAGATTTTTTAAAAATGGAAAAACGAGAACCTTAAACTAATGCTTTTTAACTTTCATATACGTATCACCAATAGAGATTATAAATTATACATTATGAATTATGCATTATGAATTATGAATTATGCATTATAAATTATGAATTAATGTGGGCGTTCCGGCAAGCCGTCGGGCTTTCCGCTATATCTTTTCTCGCTCCGCAAGCTCCGCTCAAAAAGGATGCCGCTCCAATCCCTAACGCGGAGAGGCTACTATGAAATAATTACTTCTTTAAACAAAAAAGGACGTATTCAATACGCCCTAATTATTGTGGACAAAGTCTGTTGACAAAAATATTGTGGACAAAGTCTGTTGACCGTTGACTGTTGTCTGTTGACAAAAATACTGTGGACAAAGTCTGTTGACCGTTGACTGTTGTCTGTTGACAAAAATATTGCCTAAATCTTTAGACATTAGTCTTTCGTCTCTCAAAACATCTTCTTCACAAATTCCTTTATCTCTTCTTTGCTTGCGTCGACGTCGAAGATACGTGTCGGCTGAAGATAGAATATCTCCTTGTTCTCCTTGAAGCGTTTCTCGCCGCCGCCTGTGATGTTAAGCATGATGACTGCGTCTTTCTCGACTTGATTGTTGTTTATGGCTTGTATCAATGATGCCGTTGCTACAGCGGCTGCCGGGTTGATGTCGATGCCTTCAAGTTCCTCGAACAATAATCCTGCTTGTTCTGCCTCTTCGTTTGTCACAGCGAAGAAGTCGCCGTCAGAATCTTTCATCGCGTCGTAGAGACCGCCTGCTATTGAGTATGGAGGTTTACGGTTAGTAAGTACTTTAGCAATGACACTGTTAGCGTCGAGGCGAGCCTGGTCGTTATCGTAAGGAAGCATCTCGCGCGAGTCTTGTTTCCATGCGTCATACATCGGGACGAAAGGTCTGTTTTGTGAGACGTAGATCTTAGCCTTATGATCTCCGAAGCGACCGTCTTCAATGAAACGGAGGTTTGCCTCCCATGCGGCTATGGCTCCCGTTCCGCTACCTACCGCCTGGAAATAATAGTCCGGTATTCTGCCTATGAATGTCGTGGCGGATAACATCGTGGTTGCCATGCCGTCGCGACGAGCTATGTTTTTCGCGCCGCCTTCAGCGAAGAAACCTTCCACCTCGCAAGCTATATTACCGAGGTTGATGGCATCGAAATAGTCGCTGCCCGATTTTGTAGCTATCACTTTCACACAAGGATTCAACGGCTTCTCGAACCAAAGAGCGTCGAGGTTGTCTTCCGGTATCGTCAACAATAACTTTATGTTGTTGTCGGAACACACCTGTGCGAAGGCGCGTGCCGTGTTGCCGGCAGAAGAAACAACGATGACTTCGTCTTTTTTATCCTCGCCGAGACGTGCGCATATTGAATAAGCCTCCGTCTCTTTGAAAGAACAGGTACGCATCTTGGCTCCTATCTCAGGGAAGTATCCGTTGAATGTGATATATAAATTCTTAAGTCCTAACTTCTCGGCGAGAGCTTCGCTCTTGTAAGTGACAGGTTTCGCATCACATTTCAGGGTTCTCTTGATAGGAAGCCAGTCGGCGTAACAATAAAGTCCGTCGTGGTCTTTCACTTCAAGTTGTTTGTTTTCGTATATCGCTCTCACAAGACTTGGTTTCTCTTCGCCTTTGAAATCGAGCGTCCATCCGCAATCTTCGCACACATTGCCGGTCGCTACCGATTTGATCTGATATTTTGTAGGATTGAACATCATTCTTTGAAATTATAGAGTTAATAATAATGAAACGCAAAGATAAGAAAAGTCAACAGATAACAGACAACGGACAACAGTTTTTTTTCAATGCATAATGCATAATCCACAATTCATAATTGTTGCGAACTAATCCTCTAATTATGCATTATGAATTATGAATTATGAATTAAAAAAGTAATATCTTTGCAAACTCTAATTATCTTGAAATTTAAATAAAGAAAATGAAAAAAACATTACTCATTGCAATCACGTTGTTGCTTTCGTTATATGCTTCCGCTCAAAGCAGAGCCTATATCGTGAACGAGTCGTTCGGCGGAGCGTCATTACCTGCCGATTGGTATTTTTCTGGCGAAGGTGCCGACAACTTCAACATAAAGACCACTAATAACGCCGGCGGCGACCCTAACGAACTTCATCTGAAGAGCAGCCCGTTCATCACCAACGGTATTCATTTAGTGATGGCATCGGCTAATCTCACAAACGTGGAAAGCGTTGGCATATCGTTCAAACATTATTTAGACAACTACCAGCAAAGCAGTACGATAGGAATAGCTACATCTTCCGACAACGGAAACACGTGGAACACCGGTTGGTCGAAGTCATATTCAGGAACTGACGCCTCCGGACAATACAATATAAGCGAGACTTTCACTACGTCAGACTTCGGCAAAGATAATGTGCTGTTCTGTCTCTTCTTCGAGGGAAATACATACAACATCAACCACTGGTATTTCGACGACATCATTATATTCACACAAGGAGGCAATGAAGAAGGTACAACAGATTTGCAACTCCTGAGCATCGATGTGAACAGCATGACACAATCCGGAGAAATCGACATCAGATTCACTGTCAACAATGTCGGTAATGAAGACATCACTTCTTTTGAAGCATCCTACCTTATTGAAGGTTACGAAAAAGTAACGGAGATTTTTGAAACCAACTTGTCTCCTATGCAAAACCAACAGCTCTCATTCTCGGAACCGGCAGCATTATTGCCAGATACGTATCTTATTAGCGTGGAAATATCGTCGGTTAATGACGGTGACGATGCCGACGAGAGCAACAACATCTTATCGAAAGAAGTAGATACATATCTCAAGACCGTACAAAGAACGCCTATGATAGAACATTTCTCGAGTTCGACATGCTATCCTTGCGTGAACGTTGATATTGCGATGACAGAACTGACGGAAAACAACCCGGGAAAATTCACATACACCAAATATCCTATGAACATACCTGGTCTCGGCGACCCTTATTTCACAGAAGAATGCCTGACGAGAGCCGACTATTATGGAATCAATTCTGTTCCTTGCATCGCATTCGACGGCAGTATGTTTTCTGGCAGCATAACCCAGACTCAATTAGATGAATGTTCGGATAACGTCTCTTATGTCGAGATAATTGGTGCTTTCAACACCGAAGGCAACACGATAAACGTCGTGGCGGATATAATGTCGTATATCAATATGCAGGATGTTAAAGTGTTCTTTACAGTCAATGAGAAGAGCACTACAGGAAATGCGAGTACTAACGGACTTACTGAATTCCATCATGTGGTGATGAAGATGTTAGGCGGAGCTGAAGGATTCAAGTCGAATCTCTATGCGGGACAATCACAACGTTATGAGTTTTCTTACGATATGTCGGAAACCAATATGGAGGAAATGAACGACCTTGAAGTTGCGGCGTGGATACAGACTTACGATACGAAGGAAGTGCATAACAGCAGTTTTCTGTATGAATACACCGATCATCCGTATCCGGCGCAGAATCTTCAGGTGGATGGCAACAACCTGAGTTGGGACGCACCTCAGTATGGCTCGCCAGACAGATACGACATATATATTAATAATGAGTTGATTGGTAATACTACAGATCTTACTTACACAGTGCCTTCTACTCTTAATATGATTTCCGTTGAGATTAAGGCTGTCTACGGCGACATCTTTTCCGTAGGTATAACAAACATAACGGTCGATGTCTGCCACGCTCCTCAGAATGTTGTTGCTACAGCTAATGAAAATGACATCAGTGTGGAATGGGATGCCGTCGACGGAGTGACAGAATATCAGTTGTTCCGTAACGGAGATTTCCTGAAAGAAGTAAGCGGAACATCATATACCGATGATGAAATAGAACATGACGTATTATATTGTTATAACCTGAGAAGTATTTGCAGCGACGACTATTCCGGCTTTTCAGAGACGTCATGCGCGCAAATAGAACTCTCGTTAAATGAATATGAAAAAGATTCCGTGATCTATCCTAATCCGGCGAAGGACGTTGTGAGATTGTCAACAGACAACGGTCAACAGACAACAGTCAGGATATATAATGTAATGGGAATGTTAGTAGGGACGCGGCTTGCCACGTCAGCAACAAATGAAATCGAAATCAATGTTTCAGACTACAATCCTGGTATTTATTTCTTCAATATTCAGACTGAAGAATTTAATGTAACTAAGAAAATTATTGTTGAATAATCGCTTTGAGCTACGGGCTATGAGCTATGGGCAAACCTTCATGGCTCACGGCTCGTGGCTCATGGCTCATAGCTTATAAATCATGAAAAAAACATTATTACTTACAATCGCATTATTGCTTTCAGTAGCGACATTCGCTCAAGACAGAAGCATCATTTTAAGAGAGACATTCGATTCCACAACGATGCCATCGGGCTGGTCGACGACCGACAACAGCACCGACAACTGGGGAATCTCGGAGACTAACAGAGCGGGCGGTGAAGCCAACGAACTTAAACTCAGTCCTAACCCTCAGGCTGTAGGTTTCATACGCGTAATAACAAAATCTGTCGACCTCACAGGATTAGACAAGGTGACAGTCTCGTTCAGACATTATTTCCAGAAAAAATCGATGAGCGCAGTGATAGGTATCGCGACATCATCCAACAACGGAACCACATGGAGCTCGGCATGGACCAAGACATATTCAGAAGAAGGAGTCTATTCTATCGTTGAAGAGATAAGCACTCCCGACATGGGAAAGAACAACGTCAAGTTCTGCATCTATTACCAAGGCAACACCACTAACATCAACGCGTGGTACTTCGACGACTTTGAAGTGGTGGTGACAGAAAATACCGACGCGAAACTCGAAAGCATCGACACCCCGACTTTCATAGCAGCAGGAAAAAACGACATCACTTTCACAGTGCAGAACAACGGTCTTGACAATATAACATCTTTCGAAGCGACATACAGAATTAATGACGTAGAAGTCAGCGAGACTTTCACCTCCGACTTCGCTCAGTTTGAAAGACAACAGTTTACATTTAACGAGAAAGCTTATCTCATCCCTGGTGACTATAATGTGGAGATTGAGATAAATTCCGTCAACGACACCCAGGACCAGAATCTCACCAACAACATTTCAAATAAAGACCTTACAGTGGCTTTAGGCGGCGTAAGGAGAATAGCGATGATAGAACATTTCTCGAGTTCTACCTGCGCATCATGTATGCCATTGAATTTAGTGATGAAAGAACTCACCGACAACAACCCGGGCAAGTTCACATATACCAAATACGTCATGAATTTCCCGGCACAAGGCGACGACTATTATACAGCGGAAGCCGGCGTAAGAAAGAACTATTATAATGTGTCAGGCGTCCCTACTATGGTGCTTAATGGCAGAGACCATACTTATCTCGCAGTGACACAAGAAGAGATCGACGAGAATTACAACTCGATAGCATTCGTCGACATCAGAGGTGCTTTCAAGCTCGACGGAAACAACATCAATATCAACATCGACGTGATGCCATATACCGACTTAAATAACAAAAGACTTTTCGTTACCGTCAACGAAAAGACAACCGTCGAGAATGTCGAGGCGATAAACGGAAGTAACTCAGAGTTCCATCATATCATGATGAAGATGATAACGGGATCACAAGGCGAGACGATAAACCTCACAGAAGGCACGCATCAGCATTTTGAATACAGCTACGATATGTCGACCACTTTCGTGGAAGAGATGAGCGATTTGGAAGTCGCGGTGTGGATTCAGGATTATGAAACGAAAGAAGTTTATAACAGCCGTTTCCTCTATGAATATACCGAACATCCTTATCCTGTCGAGAACCTTACGTTAAATAATATTAACAACGACATTGAAGCCACATGGGAAGCACCATCGAACGGAAATCCTACAGGATATAATGTTTTCGTCAATGGTGACTTGACTTTGGAAAACACATCGGCTACTTCATATACCGTTGAAAACGCAGAAGGATATTGCAGCGTGGAAGTCGTTGCATTATATGAAAACGACAAGGAATCGGTCGGCGTTATAGCTACACAAGGACTGTCTGTTACAGATGATAAGGAGATGAACATCACAATATATCCTAATCCTGCAAAAGACTATGTGAAAGTGTCAACAGACAACGGTCAACAGACAACAGTCAGGATATATAATGTAATGGGAATGTTGGTAGGGACGCGTCTTGCCACGTCCGAAACAAATGAAATAGAAATTAACGTTTCAGACTACAATCCTGGAATTTATTTCTTCAATATTCAGACTGAGAACGGAAGTGTGACGAAGAAGATAATTGTTGAATAATAATTGGTTTAAGGTTTAAAGCTTAAGGTTTAAGGTCAGATGATCTTTACCTTAAACTTTAAACCTTAAACTTTAAACCAAATAAATCATGAGAAAGACATTATTACTTACAATCGCATTATTGTTCAGCGTCGGTGTTATGGCGCAGGACGAAGAAGAGATAACGTACATCATCGACGAGCACTTCGATTCGGCGACCTTGCCTGAAGGTTGGACTACCATGGGTCCCGACGGATATGAATCCGACAACTGGTCGATCAGCAATACCGACTATTCCGGTGGCGAAGCTAACGAACTTCGATTGAACTGGAGTCCTCAGTTCTCTGGGATGAATTGTTTCGTGTCACCTCCCGTCAACCTTACAGGTATCCAGAATGTGGTGCTTACACTGAATCATTATTTCGAGAATTATAACTCAGCCTACAGCACCATCGGCGTAGCGACATCGTCAGACTTAGGCTACACATGGCATTCGGTATGGGAGAAATCATATTCGCAGACCGGACAATATCGTGTCGAGGAAAGAATATTGTCGCCCGACTTTGGTTATGAAGACGTAGTGTTCTGCATCTATTTTGACGGCTCATCCATCAATTTCAAGAACTGGTATTTCGATGATTTCGTCGTCAAGATTCAGGAAGACCTCGCCGTAAGTCTGAACAATATCAACATCAACGAACGTCTCGGTTCGGGTCCGCTCAACGTCGGTTTCGAGTTGCAGAATATGGGCAGCACTGCCATCACCAATTTCGAAGCGACATATCAGATCGATAATCAGGAACCGGTGACAGAGACATTCTCCGTTTATCTTACGACTTTCGAGAGCAACAACCTCTCATTCAGCAATACCGAGACCTTACTTCCGGGAACATACAACATCACGTTAAGTATCAATACGGCAAACGGATGGGAACTTGAAGACGAGTACACACATTCGCTCAGCAAGCAGTTCAGTATCGCCATCGCCGACACGCAGCGCATACCTATGATAGAACACTTCTCGAGTTCAACCTGCGCTCCTTGCGTCTTGATAAATATGCTGATGCATAACCTCACCGAAGCCAATCCAGGAAAATTCACCTACGTAAAATATCCCGTCAGCTGGCCAGGCACCGGCGACCCTTATTTCATCCAGGAAGCATACGACAGAGTATTATATTATAATGTGTCGACAGCACCGTTAGTGTTTTTGGATTCTGAAGCACAGGTCTCAAATCAAACGGCTCAGCCTGTCACCAATTCAGCATTGATGGCAAGATATAACACACCTGCCTTTGCCGATATAAGAGGAGCCTTCAACGTAGATGGCAACACGATAAACATAACCGTCGACGTGATGTCGTACATAGATTTAGATAACGCTAAGACTTACATATCTATAAATGAAAAGACGACAACGGGCAATGTCGGTTCTAATGGAGAGACTGAATTCCATCATATTACGATGAAGATGTTAGACGAAGGAGAAGGCTTCGACACCAACATCGCTGCCGGCGAATACCAACGCTTCGAATATTCTTTCGATATGTCGGAAACCAACGTCGAGGAAATGAACGACTTGGAAGTAGCAGTATGGCTGCAAGATCTTGATACAAAAGAAATATTCAATAGTCATTTCTTATATGAATATGACGAACATCCATATCCAGCAGAAAACCTGCACTTCACACAAGACAGCCGATTGAAAATATCGTGGGAAGCTCCGCACGACGCACAGCCGACTGGATATGATTTGTATGTCAACAACTCATTAATGTTGAGTAATACTACACAGACATCTTTCAGCGTTGACGCATCTGACTTCTGTCTCGCTGAAGTGGTGGCACGTTACGGCGACAAGACCTCAGTGAGCGCGGTGAAGATTCATTCCTCACAATTTGATACACCACAGAATCTGACAGCTACAGTAGGAGACGGAAATATCATGTTATCATGGGATGCGACAGAAAACGCGACATCTTACAAATTGTATCGTAACGGCGAACTCATAGCAGAGACGGAATCGACAGAATATGCCGACACTCACAATCTCGTAAATAATATGGAATATTGTTACAACGTGAGTGCGGTTTACGATAATTACGAGTCTGCATCTTCAGAAGAAGTCTGTGTCATATATGTCGGCGATGGAATCAATGAGATTGAAAACAATTTCAGTATTAGTCCTAATCCGGCGAAAGACGTTGTTAGATTGTCAACGGACAACAGTCAACAGTCAACGGTCAGGATATATAATGTAATGGGAATGTTAGTAGGGATGCGGCTTGTCACGTCCGAAACAGATGAAATAGAAATTAACGTTTCAGACTACAATCCTGGAATTTATTTCTTCAACATTCAGACTGAGAACGGAAGTGTGACGAAGAAGATAGTTGTTGAATAATTGCTTTGAGCTACGAGCTATGAGCTATGGGCAGATTTCCGTAGCTCGCTGCTCGTAGCTCATGGCTCATAGCTTATAAATCATGAAAAAAACTTTACTCCTTACAATCGCATTATTGCTTAGTACAGCGATGTTTGCTCAAAGCAGAGCAGTCTTGTTAAACGAAACTTTCGATAGTATGACTATGCCGGAAGGTTGGTCGATAATAGGCGACGGAATAGAGAACTGGCACATGTCGGAGACTAACAATGCAGGCGGAGAGGCTTGCGAGATTTATCTCCACTACCATCCGATTTTCTATTTCGGTCAATCACGCCTCACGACACCACCGATAGACCTGACCGGAATATCAAGCGTGACAGTATCGTTCAAACATTATTTCGACAATTTCTCCACATGGGTCTCTTCATTGGGCATCGCCACATCATCAGATAACGGCAACACATGGAATACTGCATGGACGCAGGAATACTCAACCGACGGACAATATTCTATCAACCAAGTTGTCGCTACCGACGATATGGGGAAAGACAACGTCATGTTTTGTATCTACTTCGACGGCAGCACCTCCAACATCGACTATTGGTATTTCGACGACATCAGCATCACAACTGAAACGGAACTTGACCTTGAATTAGTAAGCAACGACATACAAAATGATTTGGCGGCAGGAGATAATGAAGTCGTGTTTACAGTACAAAACTTAGGAAGTGAGAGCATAACTTCTTTTGAAGCGAGATACGAAATCGGCGACATCTCGATTAACGAGACCTTCTCCGTTGACATGGCGCAGTTTGAATCGCAGCAGCTTACGTTCGAAAATAAAGCCAATTTATTGCCAGGCGATTATAATGTCAAGATAGAGATACTCAGCGTCAATGGCGGAGAAGACGGCAATCTCTCCAACAACGTAATTGAAAAAGAGATCAATGTCGCGCTCGGCGTCACGCAGAGAATACCTATGATAGAACATTTCTCGAGTTCTACCTGCGTACCTTGCGTAGGCATCAACAGTCAGATGCATCAGCTCACGGAGAACAACCCGGGCAAATTCGCATACACAAAATATCCTACTGATATACCAGGACTCGGCGACCCTTATTACACAGCTGAAGTCGAAATAAGGAAAAACTACTATAACATAAACAGCGTCCCGCAGGTGATATTCAACGGAACAAACTTAGGTTCCTCGGCATTATCGCAATACCAGTTAGATGAAAGCTACAACACCAACGCTCACGTCAACATAAAAGGAGCTTTCGATATTGAAGGAAGTACAATAGACGTAACAGTCGACGTGATGTCTTTTATCGATATTGATAATGCGAAAATGTTCGCCTCTGTCAACGAGAAACATACGACAGGCAACGCAAGCTCTAACGGAGAAACAGACTTCTACCATATAATGATGAAGATGCTCGGCGATGCCAACGGTAACGACATTTCATTGAAAGCCGGCGAGTATCAACGTTTCGAGTTTACTTGCGATATGTCACAGACTCACGTAGAAGAGATGAACGACCTTGAAGTCGCGGTATGGATTCAAAATAACACGAAAGAGATATTCAACGGCAGTTTCTTGTATGAATACACCGGACATAAATATCCCGTACAAAACCTTAAGATGACTGAAAACGGCGACGCTATCGATGTCACGTGGGAAGCACCGGAAGAAGGCGAGCCATCAGGATATGATGTATATATCAATAATAGTTTAGTCTTGGACAACACATCAGAACTCTTCTATTCTTTTGAGAAAACATCGGACTTCTATGTGGCGGAAGTCGTTGCATTGTACGAAGAAACTGAATCTGTCGGGATTGTGACAACCGAAGTCAATGAAGTCTCAACAGAAGAAACTATATCCGATGAACAGATCTTTATTGTCTATCCTAACCCGGCGAAAGACGTTGTTAGATTGTCAACAGTCAACAGTCAACAGACAACAGTCAGGATATATAATGTAATGGGAATGTTAGTAGGGACGCGGCTTGCCACGTCCGAAACAGATGAAATAGAAATCAATGTTTCAGACTACAATCCAGGAATTTATTTCTTCAACATTCAGACTGAGAACGGAAGTGTGACGAAGAAGATAGTCGTTGAATAATAATTGGTTTAAGGTTTAAAGTTTAAGGTTTAAGGTCTGATGATCTTTACTTTGAACTTTGAGCTTTGAGCCTTGAACTTTGAACGTTGAACTAAAGTTCAAAAGCCTTGGTTCAAAAGCTTTAGTTCAACAGCCTTAGTTCAAAGTTCAACGTTCAAAAAAAATTCCGTTGACTGTTGACCGTTGTCCGTTGACTTTTTGTATCTTTGCAAAACTAATCAAATTATTTAAAATCACAAATCTTATGAAGAAAACATTACAATTCTTATTAGCATTAATTTTCACGACTACATTAACATTTAAAGGTTTGGCATGCGATCCTCCGACAAACTTAAGATCATTGGTTGAACAAGACGTTCCTGGTTACGGATATACTTTCAGAGTGACGTTGAACTGGGATGCCGTTGACGGAGCAGACTTCTATTCAATCTATTTCTATTCAGACAACTATCCAGGTGGAATGTGGTTGGGCGACACCGACGGACTCTACTACATAGCGGGAGCCAATACAGAATCAGTCTTCTATTTCACGGTGAAGACACATTGCAGCGACGGAACCGAATCTGAAGAGTCGGAACAATGCGCAGTAGTAATTCAAAACGATGCCACCCCATGCAGAATTCCTGAAAACTTTGACGTGACAGTAGAAGAAGATCTTCCTAACGCTGAGTTCAAATATACTATCACACTTACATGGGATCCTGTTGAAAATGCAGAGAAATATGAATTATATATCAACGGAGACATGTTCACCTACACAACAGAAACGACCTACGTCACAGGAACTGACACTCCACAGGAACTTTATTTCGCAATCGCTACAGTATGTGAAGACGGAAGCGAATCAATAGTGTCGCCAAACGTATATGTCAACGTCGACCCTTGTATGCCTCCTACCAATCTTCAGGCTAATGTAGAACAAGACGTTCCTGGCTTCGGATATAAATATAAAGTCACTTTGACATGGGACGAAAATCCTGATGCAACATCATATACCATCTATGAACAAGGAACATGGAAAGGCTATGCTACAGGAACATCATACGAGTTAGGTTACGACACTCCGACAACAACTTATTTCAACGTGACATCGTCATGCGAAAACGGAGAGTCTGAACTGTCAGAACCATTGACAGTGGTCGTTGGCGGCACCGACGGTCCTTGTCTCGCTCCTACCAACTTAGGCGCAACAGTAGAACAAGACGTTGAAGGTTTCGATTATAAATTCAAAGTAACTATGACATGGGATGCCGTCGACGGAGCTGAAGCATATATCGTTTATGTCAACGGACAAGAGTTCGGAGCAACAAGCACCAACTTCTACATCGCAGGTTCAGACGCTGAAGGAACATTCGACTATACAGTAGCTTCAGTATGTGCAAACGGCGAATCAGAAGAATCAGAACCTTACACAGTAGTCGTTGAAGAAGTCTCATTGGAAGAATACTCAAACAGATTCGAGATCTATCCTAACCCGGCAGAAAGCAACATTACTATCAACACCAACGAGAACATAAATGAAATTAACATTTATAATATCATCGGAATCAAGGTTTATAGCGAACAAGTATCTGTTGACCGTTGTCCGTTGTCTGTTGACCTCAGCACATTCAATAGCGGAGTTTATTTCATCAAGATAAACACAGAAAAAGGCGACATCGTAAAACGTTTCATAAAAGAATAAAATAGTTTTATAGAACCTTAGAATTTTAGAACTCTGGAACTTTAGAATTTTATTTCTAAGGTTTCAGAGTTTTTTTTAATTCATAATGCATAATTCATAATGCATAATTATGTTGATTGTGAATTATGAATTGTAGAGTGCGTCATTTTTGAATCTGAAAAAAGCTTTGAGCTGTGAGCCATGAGCAAAAGTTCAACATCCAAATGTTTTCTCAGATTCTCAGGTTTTCAATTTCTCAGATTCTCAGATTTTTTATGGTATCGTGTCACATTTTTTCTTATTTTTGTAAGTTCGTTAACTATTTGAAAAATCTTAACAAAATAAAGAAAAATGAATCGTATAAAAACTATTGTTTTGTTAGCTTTGGCAATTGTTTTCTCCATGCCAGCTAACGTATCAGCACAGGAAAATGTTTATCAAATCACCGACGATGTCGTCGTTCCTCATACTTCGGTGAAGAATCAGGCTCAGTCGGGAACATGCTGGTGTTTCGCTGGTGTCGGTTTGATAGAAGCTGAAATCCTCAAGAAATACAATGTCGAAATCGACCTTTCAGAGATGTATCTCGTACGTTGGGCTTACGCCAATAAATTCGAGAAATACGTCAGAATGCAAGGCGTTTGCAACTTCAGTCCTGGCGGTGAAGTGATCGACGCTCTCTATGCTATCAACGAAAGTGGCATGATGACAGAAGATGCTTACAACGGTTTGGTTTTAGGCGACCAAAATCACAACCACGGTGAACTTCATACCGTTCTCGCCGAATACGGAAAAATCGTCAACAAACAACATAACGGTAAAATCAGCAAGGCTTGGCCAAACATGGTTCAATCTGTGTTAGACGTTTATCTCGGCGAAGTCCCTGCAACATTCACTTTCGAAGGAACAGAATACGACGCTAAATCATTAGCTGAAAAATATCCTCTCAATATCAACGACTACGTACAAATCAGTGCCTTCACAAATCACGAAAACTACAAACCTTACATCATGCCTATCCAAGACAACTGGACAAACACAATGTCTTACAACATGCCATTGGATGAGCTGATGAGCGAACTTGACAACGCTTTGAACAACGGCTACACCGTAGGTTGGGCGCAAGATGTCAGCGATAAAGGCTTCAGCCGTAAGGCAGGTGTAGGTGTAGTTTTAGAAGACGACATCGAGAAAATCAGACAGTCAGACCCTAAGAAATACAAGAAGATGAGCGATGATGAAATCAAAGCTTCATTATACAAATTCGAAAGCGTGATGCCAGAGAAAGAAGTTACTGAAGAGATGCATCAGGAAGCTTACGAAAACGGTCAGACTACCGACGACCACAGTATGCTCATCGTTGGTATAGCCTACGACCAAAACGGAACAAAATATTATAAGGTGAAAAACTCATGGAGCGAAAGACACGGCATGGAAGGTTATTGGTATTGCTCAGAACCTTTCGTACGCCTCCACACCATGTTCTTCACTCTCAACAAGGCAGGTTTGACATCAGACATGAAATCCAAATTAGAATTATAATAAATATTAACAATTAATTTAAAAACTATGAACTTCAAAAAATTCTTAGCAGCAACAGCAGTGGCATTCGTATTGCCAGGTTTCGCTAACGCACAGGAAGCTGAACAAGCTCCAGAAAAAGAAGGTTGGATCTTCTCAGAAGAAGTAAGACTTCCTATCACATCAATGAAAGACCAGAACGCAGCAGGTACTTGCTGGTGTTATTCAACATTATCATTCGTTGAAGCTGAGTTGTTACGTACAACAGGTAAAGTTTACGACTTCTCAGAAATGTTCATCGTATGGAACACATACATGGACCGCGCACAAGCAACAGTACGCACACACGGTGACATCTCCTTCTCACAAGGCGGTTCATTCTACGACGTACTTTACGGCATCAAACATTATGGTTTGGTTCCAGATTCAGAATTGCCAGCAGGTGTTAAACATGGCGACACATTATCAGACTTCTCAGAATTCTCAAGAGTATGTGATCCATTCGTAGAAGGTATCGTAAAAGGCAGAAAATTACAAACAGACGCTAACGGCAATCCATTATGGAAAGAAGCTTTGGCAGGTATCTTAAACGCTTACATCGGCGAACGTCCAGAAACATTCGTTTATGAAGGAAAAGAATATACTCCAAAATCATTCGCAGAATCAACAGGTTTCAATCCAGATGACTATGTAAACTTGGCTTCATTCTCACATCATCCATTCTATGAACCATTCATCATCGAAGTACAAGACAACTGGCGTTGGAGCACAGCTTACAACCTCCCTATCGATGAGCTTATGGAAGTTATGAACTACGCTATTGACAACGGCTACACATTCGCATGGGGTTCAGACGTAAGTGAAAAAGGTTTCTTAAGAGGTGAAAACTTCGGCGTTATGGTTCTTCCTGACTTAGACGCAAAAGAAAACAACGATGCTGCAACAGACAAAGCACGTTGGGCAGGTCTCAGCGCAGAACAAAGAGCTAAGGAAGCTTATTCACAACCAACTCCACAACGTTGGGTTACACAAGAAGAACGTCAGATCGCTTACGACAACTATGAAACAGGCGACGACCACGGCATGATCATCTACGGTAAGGCAAAAGACCAACTCGGCAACAACTATTTCGTTGTTAAGAACTCATGGGGAGTAACAGGTAACTACGACGGAACATTCTACGCATCAGAAGCTTTCGTACGTTACAAGACTATGAACATCGTTCTTCACAAAGACGCTCTTCCAAAACATATCAAGAAAGCTCTCGGTATCAAATAAGATATTCAGAATATGAAATAATGAAAACCTGAGGATCTGAGAATTCTCGGGTTTTCTTTTTTTGAATACCCACTAATTATGAATTGAAAAAAACCGATGTCTGTTGTCCGATGTCTGTTGTCTTTTTCTTATCTTTGCGTCGGTATAAATTAATAAATCAATGAGAAAAATTTTACTTTTCATTTTAGCGTTTTTGTATGCAAGTTTGATATTTGCACAGAGTAATGTGTACATCGTCCAAGAGAATTTTGATGAAACGACGTTGCCATCTGGCTGGGTGACGATGGGTAACGGAGTAAATAACTGGTACGTCTCTACGAGTAACATCGCGGGAGGAAAACCCAATGAGGCGCAACTCAAATGGACGCCTCCGTTCAATGGTGTCTCGCGTCTCGTCTCGCCATCTGTCGATTTGAGTGACGTGAGTTCTGCGGTGATGACATTAAAACATTATCCTTCGTTTTTTGGCGCAAACCAAGCTGTAGTAGGAGTCGCTACATCTTCCGATAATGGTACGACATGGAACTCAGTCTGGTCGGAACAATATAACACCAACGGACAATACACCATTTTAGAAACTATAGAAAGTCCTGATTTTGGAAAAGATAATGTTATGTTCTGCATCTATTTCGAGGGTAATTCATCAGCCATCAGCGATTGGTATTTCGACGACTTTGAAGTTTATACCGTCGAGAGTCTTGGCGTTGAACTTACAAGCATCGACGTGCCATCCATAGTTAATCATGGAGAACACGGAATCAGTTTCACCGTAAGAAATACAGGCAGCTCCAAAATAGAATCTCTTAAAGTGAGATATATCATCGACGGAGAGACTTACGAGCAGACTTTCAATACAGACATTCCTTCGATGGAATATCAGCAACTGACCTTCGAGGATAAATACTTAATGCAACCCGATGACAGTTACAATCTTCAAGTCAAAATAATTACTGTCAATGGAGAATATGATGATGAAGCGGATAACAGTTTAAGTGTCGATATAGTCTCCGCGTTAGGATATACGCAAATGATTCCTATGATAGAGCACTTCTCGAGTTCCACATGTGGTCCTTGTGTCAATGTCAATTATCAGATGGCGGCACTTACAGATAATCATGAAGGACAATACACTTACACGAAATACACCACCAACGGACCTGGTTTGGGAGATCCTTATTATACGGCAGAAGGAGGAACGCGAATGACATATTATAACGTGATGGGTGTGCCTCAGACTTTCCTTAATAGTGTTGATCAAGGAAATGCTGCCGTCACAGAAGAAAACTTCATGAACGCATTTGAAAGTCCGGCTTACGCTGACGTGAGAGGAACATACACAATAGAAAGCAATACCATCAACATAACGGCAGATTTTATGTCGTATTTCGATATGGAAAATGTCAGAGCTTTCGTAACGGTAAATGAAAAAACTACAACGGAGAACGCAAGTTCTAATGGTGAGACTGAGTTCCATCATGTGATGATGAAGATGTTGGAAAATGCTGAAGGTAATGTGATGAACATCAACGCTGGTGAATATCAAAGATTGGAGTTTTCTTACGATATGAGTTCTACTTTCGTAGAGGAGATGGACGATTTGGAAGTAGCATTATGGTTGCAAAATTATGATACGAAAGAAATCTATAACAGTCATTACGCATACGAGAACTCAGAGCACTGTCATTCAGTGAAGGACCTATTAGCTATAGTTGGTGGTGATGCTCCTCCTACGCTTTATTTAAGTTGGAATAAACCCGAAAATGGAACACCTGTCGGATATGACGTCTATGTTGATGGTGAACTCATGGCAGATAACTTGAACGATACTTATTATTCAAATGAAGATGAGGATATTTGTTACAATGCTAAAACAGCTGAAGTTGTAGCTGTTTATGAAGACGGAAAGACATCGGTTGGTGTAGCTATGATTATTGTTCGCGATACGAATGTTGAAGAAACGACGTGCGGAAACATCTCTGTCTATCCTAATCCGGCAAACGACGTTGTTAAAGTGTCAACAGTCAACGGACAACAGACAACGGTGATGATATATAATGTAATGGGAATGTTGGTAGAGACGCACTATGTCAGGTCCGCAACAAATGAAATTGAGATAAATGTTTCAGACTACAATCCAGGAATATATTTCTTCAATGTTGACGGAGAAGTTATTAAAGTTATAGTTGATTAAGTGGGGAGAATACGAATAAAACAACGAAGGGACGGAAACGTCCCTTCGTTGTTTTATGAATATATCATTTATTTTACGATGAGATGCATTGCCTGACATAACTCTTCATAACAAGTCAGTTATTAGTTTTTGACAAATTTCTTGATGACGTTCCCGTTTTCTCCATTAATGTTGATGAAATAAATACCGGAGTTATATTCTGAAATATCAATCTCTACATCTTCAGAATCGATCTCCATTTCCTCAACAATAGTTCCGATACAATTGTATATTCTCACTACTGACGACTGACCGCCAATAGCTGACAGCTTGATGAAATCTTTAGCGGGATTAGGATAAACTGAGACATTCGCCTTTGTATTCTCTTCAATGGAAACGTGATTGTAGATAACATTCACATTTTGGAACAATCCGGAACATTCGTCTGAAATCATTCTGACGCTATAGATATAATCGCCCGATTCTGTCAGACTGTTGTCGGTAAATGTCGTCTCTTCCGTAGTTCCCAAGAATCTCGTTCCGCGGTATATCTCGAATTCCGTCGCTTGTTGCCCGTCGTCTGTTGTCCAACTTAACTCGATACCGTTTTCTCCTTGTATCCCGTTCAAATCTTTTACAGCGTCGCACATCTCGGAGTAGTCGTTCTCGCATGAGCAGTCGTTAATCCATGAGAAAAGGAAAGTGTTTCTATTGTTAGGGAACTCCGGACTTGTATAAATAACCTCGCCGTCTTCGTCATAAACCACGAAGCTGCATTCGGCGTCCCATACACCAGCCTGCCATTCGAGCGTAACCTCGACATTAGATTTTATGGTAAGCGTATATTCCTCATAACCTCCGTCTTCGATAGTAAGGATGTTGTCAGGACTTCCGTCGCTGTATTTTACGATGAGTGCCGCACCGTCCCAACCGTCGTTGTAATAATCGTCGAGTTCGAAACGATAGTCACAGGCGTTGTCGTAATTGAAGGTGAAATGATGATCTTTGTCGAAAGCGTCGGTGGTAGTAAGTTCGAAAGGAACATCCAAGTCGGAAACATTATTGTCGACAGTCACATTGAAGAACGCCACTGCCGATGATTCGCCGCCGATAGAGTTGAACTCCGACACATTATTATTAATGGTGATCGGTCCGTTGCACGACAAGGCTCCGTTGACTTTCAGAGCGAGTTCGTCGCCGATGTTATTCAATACTACTCCGAGGTCGGCTGTCTCGCCCGATTCGAGTATGCCGTTATTGTTGTCGTCGTTCTCTACGATAAGTGACGCGAACTCTAATTTGTTGTCGCTAACATAAATCAGGAAACTGAATGCTGATACTAAATCATTTCCGTCATAGAAATTAAGGTCGAACATCAACGGAGTCTTACATTCTGCATTATCATCTATGGAAAACTCAAATTCGTCGATAAGAGTGATTTCTTCATCAGCGGCTATATTGTCAATCTCAGCTTCTTCGTCAGTGATATTTACGATGTCGTTATTACAAGAAATGACAGCTTTGATGTTGCTTAAACTTACGTCAGAATCGTTATGGAAATTAAGCGAAAGCTTTACATTCTCGCCGGCGTTGAGGTTGCCGTTGTTATTATAATCTTCATCATTGATGGAAAATTCTCTGAAAGTCAGATGACCTTTTTGAAGATTTGTTATCGCCCTGAAAGCGTCGATGAGACCTGAGCCGGTGACGTTGCTTTTTGTCTCTTCGAATTTCTTTGCTGTCAGTTCCAATGTCATGCAGATGTCGGCAGGGGAGAGGTCATTTTGTTTTTCCAAGAGCAGAGCCATCACTCCGGCTACGCAAGGTGTTGCCATCGATGTTCCGCTTTTGAAACTGTAGCCGTCGTTGCTGCTATGGCTTAACGATTGAATCACGACGCCTGGTGCGCATACGTCGGGACGTATCAATCCGATATTAGGATTGTAAGGATAGTCGTTGAACTGTGTGTCGGTCCATGTGACGGGACCCATCGAGCCTTCGGAATATGGTGTTTCATTTTCATCTATCGCACCTACTGAGACGACGCACGATAAGTCACCTGGGTTGACTTGCTGGTCGGGATGCAGCCATGGAGGAGGGCAGTTGCCTGGAGTCCTCACGTTGTTAGGTACGGGAACCATCATCATGTTCTTGTCGTTGCCTGCCGCCACCGCCGCGATGACACCGAGCTGAAGTGCGTTGACGCAGGTGTTACGCATCAAGGTCTTGTCGGCAGCACTTGCGTTCATCACGCCTATCGACATACTGATGATGTCGGCTTGATGTTCTATGGCGAACTCCATGCCGGCGTTAAAGCTGCTGGTAGATCCATAGCCATAATCATCGAGAACCTTGATGCACATCAACGTCGCATCGGGAGCCATGCCGGTGGCGAGACCTGAGGTGCCGTCGCCGCAGATGGTTCCGGCGCAGTGTGTGCCGTGACCGAAATTATCCATCGGGTCGTTGTTGCCGTCGATGACGTTGTATCCGTGGTTAGGATATTGCGCCCCGCCGTCCCATAGATGATCAGCTAAATCGACGTGGTTGTAGTTGACACCGGAATCTACGATAGCGACGATGACGCCTTTACCGGTATATCCTAAATCCCAAACCTTGTCGGCATTGACCATCGACACATTATATGTCAATTGTTCATTGTCAATTGTCAATTGTTCATTGTTCATTGTCAATTGTTCATTGTCAACTGTACATTGTGTGACACCGTCGATGCCAATCGTTTCAATGTCGGGATGTTCGGAGAGAAGAAATATCACGTCGCGATTTGTGGTGCAGGTGATGGCGTTTGAGAGCCAGTGGTTTCTGATGTCGCTCACACGATTGTTTCTTTCTTCGGCAAGAAGAATCGACATCACGTCGCTTTGTTTCTCTTCCGAGAATAGTTTGAGTTCGTCGACGAGAACGGAACGACGCATTTGTTTGTCACTTATCTCTTCGCCTCTTGCTTTCAACTTCTCGATGTCAATTTGCGATTTGAAGATGATGTTAACCCTTATCATCTCGCTGTCGCTCTCATTTAAAACGTTATGCAGCATCGGATCTATTATGTCTTGACATAAACCAACACTGCATAACGTCGAAAATATTAAAGTAAATAATAACCTTCTCATAATGTCTGTTGTTAGGTTTAAAGATTAAGGTTTAAAGATTAAAGCAAAGATCACAAGACCTTAAACCTTAAACTTTAAACCTTAAACTATTTTATTACAATCTAACGACTTTTCTGACGATGTTGCCATCTGTCGTTTCTATATTGATGAAATAGACTCCTGATTCTAAGCTGCTGATATTATATCTGCTGCTGTTGACATCAGTGTCCATAATTTTGGATCCCATCACGTTATATACTGTGATTCTTGTCATATTATCGCATACGATGTTGAACTCATTTTGTGAAGGGTTAGGGTAGATAGTAGCTTTTATAGTATTATTTTCGTCAACATCGTTTATATAATCAGCTACTAAGTGGCTCATCATGCCGGAGCAGTCTTCATATATTGGGCGGACGCTGTAGATATAGTAGAAAGATCCTGTAGCTGTCATGTCGGTGTAAGAGAGTTCTTCGGTGGTACCCATGAATCTTGAGTCGCGGTAGATTTCGTAGTGAAGGACGTCGCTTTCAGCGGGAGCTTCCCATGTGAAGCTTGCAGGATATTCCGGGTTAGGAGGTAACACGAGTTGAAGGTTTTGTATTCCTTCGCACATCTCGTAGTTAGGATTCTGTGCCGAGCAGTCATTGACCCAAGAGAACAGGAATCCTTGATTTATGAATCTACCGCCGTCGCTGTATATGACAGTTCCGTTATCGCTTTTTACCACGAAGCTGCATTCCAAGTCCCATGTTCCTCTGTTCCATTCCAATGTCACTTCAACGCCGGAAGATATTTCTTTTGTATAAGTCTTCTCATATCCATTAGCGATGGTAAGTGCGTCGTCTGGTGTTCCGTCGCTGAATTTTAATATCAGTGCTGCGCCTCCCCATCCGTCGCCATAGTCGTCTTTAAGTTCGAAGATGACGTTGCAAGTGTTGGAATAGTTGAACGAGAATGTCTCAGCATCTATCTGTTCGTTTTCTTTAAATTCTATCTCGAAAGGAATGCTGAATATGTCGCTGATATTATCGGCTAATGTGATGTTAAAGAAAGCCACACTTGACGATTCGGCACCTATTGAACTGAAAGACGCCTCATTGGTGTTGATGGTGACCTTGGCGTTTTCGCACGAGAGTAATGCCTCGACAGCAACAGCTATCTCATTGCCTTTATTGTTGAATACCACACCGAAATCGGCAGTCTCACCCGCCTCGAGGATGCCGTTGCCGTTGTCGTCGTTCTTTATTATGACGGAAGAGTATTCCAACTGTTTACCATAGACCTTTACCGGAACTCTGAACGAACCTATCGATTCATTGTTTTCGTCATAGAAATATACGTCGAAGCCTAATGACGATCCGATTTGTACTGTCTCGTCTACGATAAATTCAAATTCGTCAACGATGTTTATTGTTTCATTTGCGCCTATGCTGTTGATTTGTGCTATGGAGTCTTCTATTCTGACCATGACGTTGTTTATTTTTAAGACTGCTGTCACGTTGTTGTAGGCGACATCTGAATCATTATTAAAGGTGACATTAAGTTTCACTTGTTCCAATGGATTCAGGTTTGCGTTACCATTGCCGTTTTCTTCGTTATTATCATTGATGATATAGTTTACGAAACGGAAGTCTCCGCTGGTGACGGCTTCTATTGCTGCTAAGGCGTCGATACGACCTGAACCTGTGACGTTACTTTTGTTAGGCGTAAGTTGTTGTGCTGTCGTTTCCAAAATCATGCTGACATCTGCTGGTGTGAGGTTAGGTTTTTTCTCTAACATGAGAGCCATTGTTCCTGCTACGGCAGGACATGCCATTGATGTTCCGCTCATAGTGGCAAATCCGTCGTTGCTTGCGAAGTCGAGTGATACGATGTTGACGCCAGGAGCGCATACGTCAGGACGAATCAGACCTATGCCTGGTTGGTAGGCGTAGTCAGCGTAGTCTGTAGACTGCCACGTGACAGGACCATGTGATGTGAAGTCGGCTGCCGCATCGTAATAGTTGACTGCACCTACTGAGACGACGCATGACAATCCGCCAGGATTAACGTCGGCTTGGTCGGGATGAAGCCATGGCGGAGGGCAACTTCCAGGGACTCTGACATTATTTGGAATAGGGTTCATCCATTGCATATTGCCTTCGTTGCCGCAAGCTACTGATGCTACTACTCCAAGTTCCATGGCGGTGACGCATGTGTTACGTAAGAGTGTCTTCTCGCTTATCGTCGCGGTCGGGACACCTAACGACAGACTCAATACGTCGGCGTTATGTTCTATCGCCCATTCCATACCAGCCTGTATTGTGTAGGCTGATCCTGTACCTTCGTCGCTGAGAGCTTTCACGCACATCAAGGTGGCATCTGGCGCAATACCAGTGCTTGTGCCTGATGTTCCGTCGCCACAGACCGTGCCGGCGCAGTGTGTGCCATGACTGAAGTGATCCATCGGATCATTATTGTTGTCGTATGTGTTGTATCCATGGTTTGGAAATTCAGCACCTCCGTCCCAGAGATGGTCGGCGAGATCGATGTGGTTGTAGTTGACACCAGTATCGATGACGGCGACGATGACACCATTGCCTGTGTATCCTATCTCCCAAACATCATCAGCATTGATCTTGGTGATGTTCTCCGTCAAAGTGCCTTTACTTTGTTCTGCTTTTTCTACTTTCTCGTTCCAGAGCATGTTCTTCTCCTGGTCAAGACCAATCAACATTACATCAGGGTGTTGCGATAAAAGGTAGATCACATCTCTGCTCGCCTTGCAATTAATGTAGTTGGTCATCCATTGTGATCTGATGTCGGCGACATTCATGCTTTTTGCTTCAGCGTTGAGTATTGACATTACTTCCGCCTGTTCTTTCTCAGCGAAAAGTTTTAACTCATCGACGAGCGCGTCACGTCTTACCTTCTTGTCGGTAATGTTTTTAGCGACATTTCTTAAGATGTCATAATCGATTTGTGACTTGAAGATGATGTTGACTCCAATCATCTCGTCACCTTTTTGATTCAATACATTTTGTAGTTCCGGTTCAATGGTCTTCTGTGCGAAACCTAAACCGCTAAATGACATGATAATTAAAAGTGTTAGTACTAATTTTCTCATATTATTTTGATGATGATTAATAAAGTCGCAAAGATAATAAAAGACAACAGACAACAGACAACGGACGACAGATTTTTTTTGATGATGAAAGAATGAGGGTCTGAGATATAGTTTCTCAGACCCTCAACTATTTACTCAAACGTTTAGATATATAATTCTGAATTTATACATAGTATTGAATCTCTTTATGTACTTTTTCACTTGACGTAGATGCCGTTTCATGTAATAACCAGCATAATAATCCCAAACAACAACTATATTATAGTCATATTCTTCTATAGTTCGTGTTATGTATTCTTTCTCAACATGGTCGGTATCAAGTATGTCTACATAGTTTTTTAAATTGACAATGTCAAAAATAGTGTCATTGTATATGTTTCTTTGAAATATTGGGACTTCATCATATACATCAAGTGTTTTTGCATTGCCATAACAAAGCTGCTTTACATAAATTTCACTTGGTCAAGAGAGTTACGATTATGGAACATAATATGGTATATAATAATCTAAAAGTCAAGTAAAAAATCATGTTTGTAATTTTTTTAGTTGATCTAATACACCAACAACCCTACTATCGCTCCGATTCCTATTATGGCAAATGGTCCGACTTTCTTGAAATATAATGCGATGAACGCCACCGCGCATATCACGAAACTTTTCCAGTCGATGAAGTTTTCCGGCGTGGCGAGACTGATGGCGGCTGTGCCGATAAGTCCTATGACAGCCGGCTTTAATCCCGACATCACGCCTCTGAATACAGGGTGATTCTTCCATGTCTCATATACCTTGCATAAGAGAAGAACTATTATGAATGATGGCAGCACTACGGCGAACGTGGCAGTGAATGAACCGAGTATGCTCATAAACTCCGACGCTCCCGATTTCAGTAAGACTTCATATCCGATGTAAGTCGCGGAGTTTATTCCTATAGGACCTGGCGTCATCTGTGAGATGGCTACGATGTCGGTAAATGTTGTGTCGTCAATCCAGCCATTAACAGCAACGACTTGGTTCTGTATGAGAGGAAGCATTGAATATCCGCCTCCGATAGTAAACATCCCGATAAGGAAAAAGGTCAGGAATAACTCAATGTATATCATGTGACGTTCTGTTGTTATACCAACTGATGAATGCTGCCACTACAATAACGCACATCAGTATGTATATAGGTGAGACACTTAGAAAACAAACTAATGTCATCGATACGACAACGACTGCCCACGACCACCATTTCATCTTAGTGGCTTTAATCATATCGATGACGGGAACTCCGATGAGTGCGACCACTACAGGTCTGATACCTTTGAATGCCTTTATCACGTAAGGGTTGTCTTTGAAGTTGGTGAAGAATATCGCTACCAACAGAATGATGAGAAAAGGAGGGAGGCAACTCGCAATTGTAGCTACCACGCTGCCTTTTGTGCCTCTTAATTTATGACCTGTAAGTATGGAAATGTTGACAGCGAATAAACCAGGTGCTGTCTGTGACAATGTGATGATGTCTACAAAGTCTTCGTCGGTGAGCCATTTACGACTGACGAGCTCCGACTTTATAGCCGCAATCATCGGGATGCCTCCACCAATAGTGAAGGCACCGATTTTCGCGAATATCAAAAATATCTCCCAAAGACTTACCATAGTTTTATTTTTTTTGAACTAAGGCTTTTGAGCTTTGAACCTTGAACTAAGGCTTTTGAACCAACGTTCAAAGTTCAAAGTTCAAAGTTCCTAACATTCTTTCGTCGCTGCTTCTAACTTCTTCATGATAGAGAAGATGAAGATAGCTGATAACAGACATAATACTACGAGAACACCCCATACCATCCATAATGGCATTCCAGTTCCCCAGATCTTGGCGATGACGCTGGTTAGATAATTTCCTATCGCGGTGACGCAGAACCAGCAGCCCATCATCATGCCTTTATATTTTGGAGGAGCGACTTTCGTCACGAAAGAAATTCCGATTGGACTTAACAACAACTCGGCGAATGTCAAAACCAAATATGTGCTGATGAGCCAGTTCGGTGATACTAATGTACTGCTTACGCCGCCTGCTGCTTTCAACTCGGCTGGACTCATCAAATGCAATGATGCTATCGCCATGATGGTGAAACCTAATCCTGCTACAACCATACCCATACCAATCTTCTTTGGTGATGATGGTTCTTTGCCTTTCTTTGCCAAAGCTCCGAAGACAGCCATAGATACTGGTGTCAAGGCGACGACGAAGAACGGATTGAATTGCTGGAACTCCTGAGGTAAGGTATTGATGACTTCAGGCATTCTGAGATATAATGCCGCCGCACCGCCCCATAATAATAAGGTGACGACACCGCTTATGATTTTGTTTTTCTTTGTCTCGGCTTGGAATGTGGAGAATAAGGTATAGACCGAAATCGCTATCAATGTCAAAGCCCAGATGTTGAAACCTATGCGTGAGATGCCTGTAGCAGTGCTTGCTGTGTAGTCGCGGGCGAAGAAGGTGAGACACAATCCGCTTTGTTGGAATGACATCCAGAAGAAGATGACGACAGCGAATACCATGAACAAGGCTGTCATGCGTGAGCGTGTCTGTTCTGGTGAGAGTTCCTCGACTTTAACTGTAGTGTTGCCCATTTCCTTAGCTTGCTTACTGTTGACGTCAGCGTGTTTGAACCAGTTACGGCAGCTGACGTAAATAGCCATTGAGAGTATCAATGAAATACAAGCTACTCCGAAACCGTAGTTATATGCTGTTGATAATGAGTCGATGTAATTTTGTGCGAAAATTGCCAAGTCGCCGGTGTTGCCTTGTTGTGCTGCGAGAGTCTCAAACGATTTCAAGGCGTCGGCTGATATTGTTCCGTCAAGATATTGGTGAGCGAGTGACGGAATCTGTGGCACGTAGGTGAACCCTGCTTTTCCGAGGAAGAGGTCGGTGACTTTCGTCGCTGTCATAGGAGCGAACATAGAACCGATGTTGATAGCCATGTAGAAAAGGCTGAAGCCGTTGTCGCGGAACGGACTGTATTTCGCCTCGTCGTAGAGGTTGCCTACCATGACCTGAAGATTACCTTTGAAGAGACCCGTTCCTATCGCGATGAGAGCGAGTGCCGAGAACATGGTTACCTTCGCCGTCGCGCCCATCATAGGGATGGCGAGAAGAAGATAGCCGAGGAACATGACGATGATACCGGCACGAACCATCTTGCCATAACCGAAACGGTCGGCTAAGATACCGCCAATGAGAGGCATGAAATAAACGCAGCCGAGGAAGATACCGTAAATCTGTCCGGATTGAGCCTCGTCGAAACCGAATTTAGCTTGCAAGAAAAGTACGAAGATAGCAAGCATAGTGTAATAGCCAAAACGTTCTCCGGTGTTGGCTAATGCTAAGGCGTAGAGCCCTTTAGGATGACCTTTAAACATAATTTCTTATTTTTTTTCTTTTCTGCAAAAATAAGAAATAAAGTCAACAATAAGTAGAGACGCATCAATGATTCCTTAAAAATAAATACACATTGATACGTCTCAATAAGTTCATTTAAAATCTGAAAACTTGAAAAACTGAAAATCTGAGAAATTTTTCAGATTCTCAGATTCTCAATTTCTCAGATTTAATAAACAAACTCCCAGTAATTATCTTTATTAATGACCTTAAATTCTATGTCGGAATAATTATTTTCAAATGATGTAGGCAACTTAGATTTTTTCTTGGAATTCCATTTGAACTCGTATGCAAAAAGCCTTCCGTCTTTTTCTTCAATCAGGTCGATCTCTTGTTGCTGTTTTGTCCTCCAAAAAAATAATTGAGAATAGTCGTTGCAATATGCATTTCGTTTGATGCGTTCGCTTATCATAAAATTCTCCCATAATGCCCCTGCATCTTGTCTCATCTCCAAAGGAGCAAAATTTGAAATCAAAGCGTTCCTAATACCATTGTCGTAGAAATATATTTTTTTGCCTTTCTTGATTTCATTGCGCATATTCCTGCTGAATGAAGAAAGTCGAAAGACGACGAAACATTTTTCCAATAAATTAATATACGACTCAACAGTTTCCTTATCGATTCCCAATAGATTTGATAACTCATTGTATGACACTTCGCTGCCAATTTGAAAAGCCAAGGCTCTTACTAATTTATGCAAAACATCATGTTTTTTTATGCCTTGATAACTTAATAAATCTCTATAGAGATAATTGTTTGCCAATGATGTTAGCAGACGCTTGTTGTCGGATGGATTTGTTACAATCTCTGGATATAATCCATAAATCATTCTTTGTTCCAACAACCTGTTTTCTTCTCTTTCGCTTGTATGCCTTGCCATCTCTGAGAGTGATAAAGGAAACAATTTATATTCAAATATCCTTCCTGTGACAGGTTCATTTATCTTGGAAGAAAGTTCTAATGATGACGAACCTGTAACTAAAACTTGTGCATCTAATTTTAAATCGGCTATTATTTTTAATGTTAATCCAATATTCTCCACTCTCTGAGCCTCATCAATAATCACAACCTTATGATTTGCAATAATATTTTTCAATTCTGTTGATGTCTTATTTTCTAAATCCAATCTATCATCGTAATCGTCACAATTTAATTTTAGAACAGAACCTTGATCATCTATGATAGAATTGAATAAAGTTGTCTTGCCCACTTGACGAGCTCCTAAAACTACAATTATCTTACCTTTATTAAAATCGTTTTTGATATTATTCTCAATAAGCCTCTGAATCATAAAAAATATTTTCGACAAATATAATACTTTTTTCTGTTTTAACCGAAAAAAGTCATAACCTTTTTCGGTTCCAATCGAAAATAGTTTAGGGTTTAAAACTTTAAAATCTGAAAACTTGAAAAACTGAAAATCTGAGAAATTTTTCAGATTCTCAGATTCTCAATTTCTCAGATTTATAAAAATTGCCGATAACGGAAATTTTTATTATCTTTGCATCATATTTATCAAAAGAATTTTGCCGATATGAAATATTTATCAGTTGTTGAATTTGCGTCTTTACATGGAATCTCGGAACGTACGGTGCGTAATTATTGTGCATCAGGAAAATTAGAAGGTTCGTTTCTGACAGGAAAGACTTGGAATATTCCGGTAGATGCAACATTACCAATCAAGGGAAAACATATCAGAAAAGCTTCACCTTTGCTACAAGCCTTACGTCTTGAAAAGGAGAATATGATAAAAGGCGGCATCTATCATAAAACGCAAATTGATTTAACATATAATTCAAATCATATTGAAGGAAGTAAGTTATCGCACGATCAGACTCGATATATTTTTGAAACAAATACGATTGGTGTTGAAAAAGAGCCGATACTTATTGATGACATAATCGAGACGATAAATCATTTTAAATGTGTCGATTATATTATTGAGCATGCAGAAGAACGTCTTAGCGAGACGATTATCAAAGACCTACATCGGATGTTAAAGTCGGGGACGCAAGATGCAACCAAGAAATGGTTTTCCGTCGGTGACTATAAGAAATTTCCTAATGAAGTCGGTGGTAATGAAACCACATTGCCGGAGAATGTTCATACTGAGATAAGTAAACTTCTTAAATCATATAATTCAAAAAAAGAAAAAGCAATCGACGACTTACTTGATTTTCATTATCATTTTGAGAGAATACATCCGTTTCAAGATGGCAATGGTCGTGTTGGCCGCTTGATTTTATTTAAGGAATGTCTTGCCAACAACATAGTTCCGTTCATAATAACCGATGATTTGAAACTATTTTATTACAGAGGTTTAAGAGAATGGCTTTATGTAAAAGGCTATCTCCGCGACACCTGTCTCAGCGCACAAGACAACTACAAATTAATTATGGAGTATTTTAGGATTTCGTATTAAGTCAATAAGACAATAATTTTTTAAAACTTTAAAATCTGAAAACATGAAAATCTGAGAAATTTTTCAGATTCTCAATTTCTCAGATTCTCAGATTCAAAAAAAGGTTCCCGAACTTCGAGAACCTTTTTTATTTATGTAGAGACGTTATATTACGTCTCAAAATTTAATGTCTTATTGAGTTACTTTCTCTAACCATTTTACCATGCCGAACATGACGCCCATAGAGATGAGACATACTACCAAGAATACTGTCCAGCATTGCCAGATTGGCCAAGCGTTATACATGAGAGGTCCGATCCATAACAAGAGGTTGCCGAGTGCTGTTGCACCTAACCACAAACCTTGACATAAACCGAGCATGTGTTTTGGAGCCACCTTTGATACGAATGACAATCCGAGAGGTGAGATGAACAATTCTGCTACTGTCAAGAAGAAATATACAGCGATGAGAACCCACCAGTGTGCTTTGTGTTCCATTTGATAATCGATAGATTCTGCTCTGAATTCATTTGCTGATGGATAACCTTTTATGTATGAGAACACTGCCAAGAACAAGAATGCCAAACCTGCAATTAACATACCGATAGCAATCTTGCGAGGTGTTGATACTTCTTTACCTTTTCTTGCCAATGCTGCGAAGATACCCATGATGACAGGAGTAAGAACGATGACGAAGAATGGGTTGACAGCTTGCCAGATTTCTGGAGCGATAGCTGATGAGTCGACGAAGTCACGAGCGAAGAATGACAATGACATACCGTTTTGGTGGAATGAGAACCAGAAGAAGATAACGATGCCTAACACTGCGAATAAAGCGTAAAGACGTTGTTTGATTTCTTTAGCCATAGCGAGTTTTTCTTCTTCTGTGTATGATGCTGATTCAACTTTTTCTTTCTTAGCAGGTGTTGGGAATCTCTTCTTGTTTGTGATGAATATTGCTAAAGAGATTAACATAGCTGCTACAGAAGCGATGAATGAATAGTGGATACCTTCGTTGAAGATTTGTAAGTATCTTGCGCAAGAACCTGCCATGTCAGCGATGTTGCCGCCAGCAGCTTCCATCATAGTCTTGAGGTTGTCCATAGCTTGTGCGCTCATGCCTGCTGCGTTGTTGATGAATTCGTGGCAGAGAGCTGGAAGAGCTGCGTTGTAAACCATGCCGTTTGTTTCTAACCACCATTCACGGAGCAATGGAGCTACGAATGGAGCGATCAAACCGCCGACGTTGATGAATACGTAGAAAATCTGGAAGCCAGAGTCACGTTTGCTCTTAGCAATTCTTAAAGCTTCTTCGCCTTCTTTTGCTGCCTCAGCTTCGAAGTTGTCGTACATCTGACCGACGATAGCTTGTAAGTTACCTTTGAATAAACCATTACCGAAAGCAATCATGAACAAAGCAACACATGTCAATGGTAATAACCATGCTTGGTTGCCGCTTGTTGCTGTGATAGGAATAGCTAAGAGGATGTAACCTGCAGCCATTGTCATTAAACCTTTCTGGATGGTGCCTTTGTAGTTTTGAGTACGGTCGGCAATGATACCGCCAACTAAACTGAGAAGATAAATACCTGCGTAGAATACTGAATAGATACTTCCGCTGGTACCTTCGTTCAAACCGAATTTTGAACAGAGGAACAACACGAGAACCGCGTTCATGATGTAGTAACCGAATCTTTCTCCCATGTTACTGAGAGCAGCGGCTAACAGACCTTTTGGATGTCCTTTTAACATAATGTTTTTTAATTTTTAATTATACAATAAATTTAGTTCGTTTTCAATAGAGATTCAAAGTCGCATATCGCAAAGCTTTTGTCATCGCAACTTTGTGTCTCTGCGTCTATCAGACTTTGCGTCTTCAAAAAGCAGGGCAAAGATAATAAAATTTCTGTAATATCAAAAAGGAATTTTATAATGATAACGTTAAATTAAGAGAATGATATTTTTTTAAAATTTACGATATAAAGTCCTTTTAAACCATGTTTTAAATCAGTAACAACTTTCCTCTATTGCTTAAACCCCACTATGGTGAACTATTCTTAAAAGCTATACCTGTTGTATCTTCATAGATACCAGTCTGTAAATATCCGATTATACTATTGATAATCTGAGTTAGCGGATTGTTTACTTTTGCCATCTTTTTACCATAATACACATACTCATCAAGTTTAACATTCTCATGAGGTTTAAATGTATTTATCTTAAAATTTTTTCTTACGAGAATACTTAAATTATACTCGTAGTTTGCATTATGAGTAATATACGTTTCAGCATTACTATTATGATTTGTAATTCTTAATGAAGCTTCCAATTTCTTTCCATCTTCTTTTTGTATAATAATAACTCCATATTTACTGGATCCTTCGAGATTTGGAATTTCTAAAGCATTTCTTAAATTAGTTAAGAAACCGTATGGATTTGTAACACCAACATAATCTTGTGCAAGTTTTCTTAATTTTGGTATTGCAGTCTCATTATTTATTACTATATTTGCATCGCCATTTATCTGAGAAGGCTTAGTGAACCTTTGAGTTCCTCTTATAGAGTTCAGATGATTGGCTTTTTTATTTTCTCTATTCATATAAATATCCGTATTTATTTCAATTCATTTAAAATTCCCAAAACACATAAATACAGAGACTATTAATCAATTGGATCGATGTTTTCTGTCTCACAAATTATCTCTATCAGGTTTTCGGTAGTGCAAAGTTAATATTTCATTTTTAATAAAAGATAAATCATCAACAAAAAAAATCTTTTGTCTTTTGTCTTTCGTCTTTTGCCTTTTCTTATCTTTGCACCTTAAATATTTTCAGACAAATGGAAATCAGCAGTAAATACAATCCTCAGGATACCGAAAGCAAATGGTATCAGCATTGGTTAGACAAGAATTATTTTCATTCTACACCAGATGAACGTGAACCTTATACGATAGTGATACCTCCGCCGAACGTGACAGGCGTGCTCCACATGGGTCACATGATGAACAACACCATACAAGACGTCCTCATCCGTCGCGCTCGTATGCAAGGCAAAAACGCCTGCTGGGTTCCAGGTACCGACCACGCTTCTATCGCTACTGAAGCTAAGGTTGTTAACAAACTCGCTCAACAAGGTATCAAAAAGACTGACCTTACTCGCGAGGAATTCCTCAAACACGCTTGGGACTGGACTCACGAACACGGCGGAATTATCTTGAAACAGCTCCGTCGCCTCGGTGCTTCCTGCGACTGGGAACGTACTTCCTTCACAATGGACGAGACTCGCAGCAAGAGCGTCATTCATGTCTTCTGCGACTTATATAAGAAAGGTCTCATCTACCGCGGCGTCAGAATGGTCAACTGGGATCCTAAAGCTCTCACCGCCCTCAGCGACGAAGAAGTGATCTACAAAGAAGAACATAGCAAACTTTTCTACTTACGTTATAAAATAGAAGGCGAAGACGGCTACGCTATAGTGGCGACAACACGTCCTGAGACTATCATGGGCGACACCGCTATGTGTATCAATCCTAACGACCCTAAAAACGAACATCTTAAAGGCAAGAAAGTCATAGTGCCTCTCGTTGGTCGCGCCATCCCTGTCATCGAAGACGAATACGTCGATATTGAATTCGGTACAGGTTGCCTTAAAGTAACTCCGGCTCACGACGTGAACGACTATATGCTCGGCGAGAAATATAATCTCCAAAGCATCAACATCTTCAACGACGACGCTACTGTCAGCGAGGCTGCCGGAATGTACGTAGGCATGGACCGCGACGCTGTACGTAAGCAGATAGTGAAAGACTTAGACGCTGCCGGTCTCTTGGAAAAAGTTGAAGACTATAATAATAAGGTAGGATATTCGGAACGTACTCACGTCGCCATAGAGCCAAAACTCTCTATGCAATGGTTCCTCAAGATGGAACATCTCGCTGAGATAGCCCTCAAACCTGTCCTCGACGGTGAAATTCAGTTCTATCCTTCAAAATATGTGAACCTCTATCGTCACTGGTTGGAAAACATCAAAGACTGGTGTATCAGCCGTCAGCTTTGGTGGGGTCACAGAATACCGGCTTACTTCCTCCCAGAAGGCGGCTACGTGGTGGCAGAGACTCCAGAAGAAGCTTTACGTCTCGCTAAAGAAAAAGCGGGCGACAACATCACAATGGAAGACTTGAAACAAGGTCCTGACTGCTTAGACACATGGTTCTCATCATGGCTCTGGCCTCTCTCATTGTTCGACGGAATATTGAATCCTGATAACGAAGAGTTCAAATATTATTATCCAACCAACGACCTCATCACGGGTCCAGACATCATCTTCTTCTGGGTCGCCCGTATGATTATGGCTGGCGAAGAATATCAGAAAGAAGTTCCTTTCAAGAAAGTATATTTCACAGGTATCGTCCGCGACAAGTTAGGTCGTAAGATGAGTAAGTCGCTCGGCAACTCACCAGATCCTATCGAGTTGATAGAGAAATACGGTGCCGACGGCGTGAGAGTAGGTATGATGCTCACAGCTCCTGCTGGCAACGACCTTCCTTTCGACGAAGCTCTCTGCGAACAAGGACGTAACTTCTGCAACAAGATGTGGAACGCCCTCCGTCTCGTGAAAGGCTGGAACGTTGACGCAAACATAGCTCAACCTGATACAGCCAAGATGGCAGTGAAATGGTTTGAACAGAGATTCTATCAGGTTCTTCAAGAAACAAACGACAACTTAGACAAATATCGTCTCTCCGACGCCTTGATGGGAATATATAAATTAGTGTGGGACGACTTCTGCTCTTGGTATTTAGAAATGGTGAAAGCTCCTATGAATCAGCCTATCGACGCTGTGACATATAACGCGACAGTATCATTCTTCGAGAATCTGATGAAGATATTACATCCTTTCATGCCTTTCATCACAGAAGACATCTGGCATCTCCTGCAAGAACGTCAGGACGGCGACGACATCATCATTGCTCAGCAACCTAAACAACAAGACGTTGATAACGAGATTTTAAATCAATTCATATTTACACAAGACGTAATCAACAACATACGTAAGATTCGCGCCGAGAAGAACATCTCGATGAAAGAAGCGATAGAACTTATAGTCGTTGATAAAGAAGGAAATGTCAATAAGGAATTCGACTCTGTTATCATGAAGTTATGTAATGTAAGTTCAGTGAATTACGTGACAGAAAATCCACAAGACGCATTCGGGTTCTTAGTGAAGGCTGTAGAGTTTTTCATTCCTGTGACAGACAATATCGACACCGAAGCCGAGCTTAAGAAGTTGGAAGAAGAGTTGAAATACGCACAAGGATTCTTGAAATCTGTCGAGGCAAAACTTTCTAACGAGAAGTTTGTCAACGGCGCGCCAGCTGCTGTTGTCGATAAGGAGAGAAAGAAGAAATCCGATGCCGAAGCAAAGATTAAAGTCTTAGAGCAACAGATTGCGGCGTTGAGGAAGTGATGGACAATTAACAATTAACAGTTAACAGTTAACAATATAGAGACGTAAGATTTTGCGTCTCTATTTTTTTGTTTGAGAGCGGATTTTGATTTTCAGTAGCCTCTATGCGTTAGGGATTGGAGCGGCATCCTTTTGGAGCGCAGCGGAGAAAGATATAGCGGAAAGCCCGACGGCGACAGCCGGAACGCCCTCCTTTTAAAGTTTATAGTTAATAGTTAATAGTTAATAGTTTATAGTAGTTTTAAAGTTGAAAGTTTAAAGTTGAAAGTTGACGGTTTGCAATTAATGTGTTGAAAGTTGAAAATGGTTTAAGGTTTAAAGTAGAGTATTACCTTTACAGATTTAGGGGACTTCTACATGAAAACTCTTTCAAAGTTATAGAATTCTAAATCTCAACAACTTTGTTTGCCATCATATTGACGAGATTCTGTAGCGGTCGCGACGCCATCATCTGCATAAGAGGGTTGAGTTGGGCATCGATTTCGAAGCAGCATTCTGTATGTTCGTTGTTTCTGATATGGATGTTCAACACAAATTGGAAAGGCGTCTTCCCGACAGGTGAGAGTTGTATCAGTTCATTTGGTTTTCGGTCGCGAACTTGTAATGCGATGCTTCCCATTCCTTGGATGGTGAAGGAAAGGTTGTCGTTATCGGCGGTTATGTTTACTACCTGTTCCGGCAAAATAGGCGGCATGTTGTTCATGTCGCCTATATATTCGAATAATTCTTCTGCGGAACGTTTGTTTGTGACCCAATTACTTTTGAAAATCATAATTGTTAAAACTTTACGCTTAATTTTTAATCTTTAGTCGTCAATAGACTTCAATTACATTCTTGCGTCGCTCCAAGCCTGTGGGTCTTTTTTCCATTCCATCAAAGAAGCCAAGTCGTTTTCTCTGATGTAGTTTTCTTCTGCAGCTTTCTTAATCAACGCGTCATAGTTTGTCAAGGTAAACAATTCGCATTTGTTCTTCTTGAAGTTTTCTGCTGCTATATCCATTCCGTAAGTGAAGATGGCGAGCATTCCTTTTATGACGGCGCCTTTTTCGCGTAAAGCCTCAACGGCGTTCAAACTCGACTTGCCTGTAGATACGAGGTCTTCGATGATAACGACAGATTGTCCGCTATTGATGATACCTTCGACTTGGTTGTTCATGCCGTGTGATTTTTTCTCGGAACGTACATAAACGAAAGGCAGTCCTAATTCTTGAGCTACCAACGCACCTTGTGGGATGCCACCTGTTGCTACACCTGCTATCACATCTGGAGTGCCGAACTTATCTAAACACATGTTTTTGAAGCCTTCACGGATAAAAGTTCTTACCTGTGGATATGATAATGTCACGCGATTGTCACAATAGATAGGACTTTTTAATCCTGATGCCCATGTAAAAGGATTTGCAGGATTCAATTTAATTGCTTTAATTTGCAAAAGAAAACTGGCAAGAGCCATTGATGTTTCTTGTTCGTTCATAAAATTAACCTTTAAATTTTTCGCAAATGTATAGACTTTTTTGCAATAATAAAACCCTTGAGTGCATAAATTTTTTTGAACAATGCATAGATGTTGAAACGGATGAGTCGTTATATTCGAGTCAAGTGTTTGAAAATACATTAGATAAGATAAAAAAATGGCTCGAAGACGGTGACGAAAATTTAGTTATTGATGATGTTGAAAACAAGATTTTGTCAGCTGTGATAAAAAAAATATTTCGTTTTGCGCCGGCGGCTGGAGGTGTAGTTGTGGTCGACAATTCGGTAGTCGCGATAGAAAGGAACGGAATTCCAGATTTGCCCAAAGGTCATATCGAGAGAGGCGAGTCGCCCGATGCAGCCGCATTAAGAGAAGTTCGTGAAGAGACAGCAATCTCAAATCTAACGATAATAAGACAACTTCCATCTACGTTTCATTGCTATCTTCTCGACGGACAATGGACACTGAAACAAACTTCGTGGTTTATGATGAAGACCGACAACGGATTCAAGTCTAAACCTCAAACCGAAGAAGGAATATCAAAAGTGTTCCTCCTAAATAAAGATAATGTTAATGATTTTTTAGAAAAGACATTCATCTCTTTAAAGATTACGTTGGGAGAAGAGATTTTAAAGATAATTAACAGTTAACAATTGACAATTAACAGTTAATAATTAACAGTTGACAATTTACAATTAATAATTTAGGACAATAGTTTAAGGGCAGAAGTAGAAATGCGTATTCATAAAGTCCGTTGTCTGTTGACTGTTGTCCGTTGACAATAAAAAATATGAGAAAAGCAGTATTTTCGGGTTCGTTCGACCCTATAACAAAAGGTCACGAGGATATAGTATTGAAAGCCATGCCTCTTTTCGATGAGGTGATTGTGGCTGTAGGAATTAACAACGTAAAGAAATGCGCATTTCCTTTAGAGCGGCGTCTTCAGTGGATAAAAGATACTTTTGCAGATTATCCAAAGGTGAAGGTTACGCATTATGAAGGACTTACCGTCGACTTCTGTAAAGATAACGGAGCTGATTTCATCATAAGAGGTTTGCGTGGTAGTGCCGACTTGGAATATGAGACGACGATAGCGGAAGCAAACAAAAAGATAAATCCTGAAATAGAGACGATATTTTTCTTGACAGAGCCGTCGCTGAGATGCGTGTCGTCGACAGTGGTCAGAGATTTGCTGAAACATAATTGCTCGGTTGAGCAGTTCGTTCCGGAGAAGGTTTGTATTGAATCTGAGAAACTGAGAATCTGAGAAACTGAGAATCTGAGAAACTGAGAATTGGCTAAAGCCTTAGTTCAAAGTTCAAAAGCCTTGGTTCAATAAATCTCTCGCAGAGACGCAAAGGACGCGAAGTTCAAAGTTCAAAAGCCTTGGTTCAATAAATTTCTCGCAGAGACGCAAAGGACGCGAAGTTCAAAGTTCAAAAGTCTTGGTTCAATAAATTTCTCGCAGAGACGCAAAGGACGCGAAGTTCAAAGTTCAAAAGTCTTGGTTCAATAAATTTCTCGCAGAGACGCAAAGGACGCGAAGTTCTAAGTTCAAAAGCCTTGGTTCAATAAATTTCTCGCAAAGACGCAAAGGACGCGAAGTTCTAAGTTCAAAAGCCTTGGTTCAAAGCTCAAAGTTCAAAGCTCAAAGTTCAAAGTTCAAAGTCTTCTAATGTTTCCGGATTTAAAATATTAATGATAATATCACGTTATCTTATCATGAAAAAGTACATTTTAATAATAGCGTTATTTTTAAATCTTAATTTATTTTCACAAAATGTCTCTATCAAAGGAGCTGTCAGGCAGTCGGCAAATAGCGATAAGCAATCAACATCATTGGTTCGTCTTCTGACATATAACGATATGTTGACTTGCGAGCAGACTACGATTTATGAGACTTATACTGATGATAATGGAAATTTCGTCATTGAGACAAATATCGACGATATAGTCATGGCACAGATCGCTGTTGATTTGGAGCGTGTTGACATTCTGTTACGTCCCGATTCTGATTATGAAATTGAGATAATCATACCAGAACAAAATGATGACGTTTCTTATTTCGAACGCCAGAGTCCAACCTTAAAAATGATTAAGGAAAATGACGATGACTTGTATTATCAATATTCCATGTCGAATATGATTATCGACGATTTTGTCTTAAATAATTTTAACAAACTTTATAGAGGACGACAGATTTCTTTGTTGGATAGCTTAGATGTCAATATAAATAAGGAATTGGGAGATATAAGCTCCGATTTTGTGAGAGACAATTTACAATATCGTAAGGCGGCAATTCAGATGATGGTAAATAACAACGCGAAGAGAGTCATTGAAAACTATTACAATAAGAAAGAGATACTCTATTCCAATCCAGCGTATATGAATTTGTTTCAGGAAATTTTCACTAATTATCTTGCCTCACGACAGTTTAATCCTTCAGAAATACGCAACCTGCTTTATGCCGACTATGACAGTTTCTTAAAATATGTTAAGGAAAAAGATGTCTTTTTGTCAGATAATGAAGATTTGTCAGAGTTGATTGTAGCTTGGAACCTGAGACGTATGTATTATGAGATGCCAGACGAAAAAAATGAAATCTTGAACTATCTCGATTATATCGCGAAACACACGAAAAGTGTAGAGAACAGAAAGTTGGTTGTTGATATTTTAACACAAATCAAGAGATTGTCGTTCGGTTCAGATGCTCATGGTTTTTCTTTAAAAGACAAGGATGGCAGAACAGTTACTTTGTCCGATTTTAAAGACGACCTCGTACTTATGCAATTTGTCGATCATAAGTCTAATATGACAGACTATCAATTTGAGATGTTGGATAATCTTTCGAGACAATGGCAAGACACGATTCAGATTTTCACTATCGCCAACAGGGAATATTTCGAAGAATATAAGCAGATGTTTGAAGATAAAGGATATGAATGGACGTTGTTAAACCTTGAAGACGACATACTTCTTCTCGAGAAATATCAGATCAGAATCTTCCCGGATTATGTGATTCTCGGAAAAGACAATAAGATTGGAATGTCGCCAGCGCCGTCACCCGATCAATATTTGGACTTTCATGTGAGAAGAATTTACAACTATTATAAAAAAAATGATAAAAAATAATTATCTTTGCACAACATTTGTTAAAATGATTTCGAGATTTTTATCTCACGATAAAAAGTAACTATAATATAAATTGTGCATCATGCAAAATTATGAATCAAGCATCATGCATTAAGAATTAAAGAAGTATGGGATTTTTAGCTAAACTCTTCGGTAATAAGGCATCGCGCGACAACAAAGCCTTGCAGCCGATTTTGGATAAGACATTAGAAGCTTATGAGAAAATAAAGAATTTAGATACTGACGCTCTTCGTCATAAGACAGTTGAGTTTAAGGAATATATCAACAACTACATCGCTGACGACGAAGCTCGCATCAAAGAACTGAAACTGAAAGCTGAAGATGAAGACCTTGACCTCGAGAAGAAAAACGACATTTACGAACAGATAGATAAATTGGAGAAACATGTCCTCGAAAGAATCGAGGAAGCTCTCAACAATATTATGCCTGAAGCTTTTGCTGTCTTGAAAGAAACAGCGAAACGTTTCAAAGAGAATGAGGTTGTAGAAGCGACAGCTACAGAATTAGACCGTGACCTCGCAGCGAGATTCGATCATATCAACGTTGAAGGCGACAAGGTTTATTACGATAACAGCTGGGTTGCAGGCGGCAACACTATAACTTGGGACATGGTTCCGTATAACGTACAGGTCATTGGCGGTGCTGTCTTGCATCAAGGTAAGATCGCTGAGATGGCAACTGGTGAAGGTAAGACCTTAGTCGCGACCTTCCCTGTATATCTCAACGCTCTCGCAGGTCGTGGTGTTCACGTAGTTACCGTTAACGATTATCTCGCGAAACGTGACTCCGAGTGGATGGGAACGATATATGAATTCCTCGGTCTCACCGTAGACTGCATCGACAAGCATGAGCCTAACTCACAGGCACGTCGTAACGCTTATCTCGCAGACATCACCTACGGAACAAACAACGAATTCGGCTTCGACTACCTCCGTGATAATATGACAGGTAATCCAGAAGAACTCGTTCAACGAAAACACCATTTCGCTATCGTCGACGAGGTTGACTCCGTCTTGATAGACGACGCTCGTACACCTTTAATCATATCCGGACCGACACCACGCGGTGACCATCAAGAGTTCGACATATTGAAAGGAGACGTGGTGAAACTTTATGAAGCACAAAAACGTCTCGTGACTTTATGCCTCGCCGAAGCAAAGAAAATATTGACCGACCCTAATGCTACTGAAGACCAAAAACGTCATGGAGCCGACCAGCTTTTCCGCGCTTACAGAGGTCTTCCTAAAAACAACGCCTTGATTAAGTTCTTAAGCGAAGAAGGTATGAAGACCCTCATGCAGAAGACCGAAGGCTTTTATCTCCAGGAACAACAGAAAAATATGCATATCATCGACGATGAACTTTATTTCGTCATCGATGAGAAACTTCATAGCGTCGACCTTACAGAGAAAGGTATCGACGAACTTACCAAAGCATACAACGACCAAACGTTCTTCATCTTGCCTGACGTAGGTTCTGAGATAGCCGAGCTCGAACGCAGCGAACTTCCTAACGACGAGAAACTGATGAAAAAGTCGGAACTGCTCCGCAACTATTCAGAGAAATCGGAACGCCTGCATACAGTGCAACAATTACTTAAGGCATATACCTTGTTCGAAAAGGATGTCGACTATGTCATCATGGACAATAAGATTAAGATTGTTGACGAACAGACAGGACGTATCATGGAAGGTCGTCGTTGGTCGGACGGTCTGCATCAGGCTGTAGAAGCAAAGGAAAACGTCCATATCGAAGCTGCGACACAGACATACGCGACAATCACTTTGCAGAACTACTTCCGTATGTATCATAAGTTGGCAGGTATGACAGGTACTGCTGAGACTGAAGCCGGCGAGTTCTGGGACATCTATAAGTTAGATGTAGTCGTTATTCCTACCAACAAGCCTATCGCTCGTATCGACGCGGAGGATCTGATATATAAGACAAAACGTGAGAAATATAATGCCGTCATCGATAAGATAGAAGAGTTCGTTGCTGATGGTCGTCCTGTTCTTGTAGGTACGACATCCGTTGAGGTTTCAGAGCTTCTCTCCAGAATGCTTACTCGTAAGGGCATCAAACATAATGTCTTGAACGCTAAGTTGCATGCCAAGGAAGCTCAGATCGTTAAAGACGCAGGTCAAGCTGGAACGGTAACAATAGCAACTAATATGGCTGGTCGTGGTACTGACATCAAGTTGGGACCAGGAGTTAAAGAGGCAGGCGGTCTCGCCATCATTGGCACAGAACGTCACGAGTCACGCCGTGTTGACCGTCAGTTACGTGGTCGTTCAGGTCGTCAGGGCGATAATGGTAGCTCTCAGTTCTTCGTGTCGTTGGAAGACGACCTCATGCGTATGTTCGGCTCAGAACGTATTGCTCCTATCATGGATAAATTAGGTCTTCAGGAAGGCGAAGTGATCCAACACTCGATGATCACAAAACAGATTGAAAAGGCTCAGAAGAAAGTAGAAGAGAATCACTTCGGAACACGTAAGCATCTTCTTGAATATGACGACGTGATGAACTCACAACGCGAGGCGATATACGAAAAGAGACGCCATGCCTTGTTCGGAGAACGTCTTTCAATAGACATCAACAATATGATGTATGACCTCGGCGAATCGTTGATAGAGAAATATCAGGAAGTCAACGACTATGACGGACTTAAATTAGAAATCATCTCCAAGATGGGTATCGATGTTCCTTTCGACGAAGACGAATTTAAACGCTCAAAACTCGATGTGCTCGCAGATAAGTTGTTCGAGACAGCATTGGAAGTCTATAACAATAAGACACGTATCATAGGTGAGAAGACACTTCCTGTGATAGAGAACGTTCATAAGAACACACAATATGAAAACATCCTGATTCCGTTTACCGACGGTAAGAAGAGCATGAACGTGGTTGTCAACCTCAAGAAAGCTGTAGAAAACGGAGCGAGAGAAATAACATTGGCGGTAGAGAAATTCATTACGCTCGGCATTATCGACGAATCATGGAAAGAACATCTCCGCGAATTGGACGACCTTAAACAATCTGTAAGAAATGCGACTTACGAACAGAAAGATCCTCTCTTGATTTATAAATTCGAGTCGTTCAACCTGTTCAAACAGATGATACAAAAGATAAATACAGATGTGATCTCATTCTTGATGCGCGCCGACGTTCCTATGCAAGACGGAAGTCAGGTGAGAGAACAAAGAGCGAGAGCCATCGACAGAAGCAGGCTGAAAGAACAACGCAACGACCTCTTGTCGCAAGCTCACAGCAACACACAAGAACGTCAAGTGACACAGCCTATTCACGTGGAGAAAAAAGTCGGACGCAACGACCCTTGTCCTTGCGGTAGCGGCAAGAAATACAAAAACTGCCACGGAAAAGATGAATTATAGAATCTGAGAAACTGAAAATCTGAGAATCTGAGAATCTGAGAATCTGAAAATCTGAGAATTTTCTCAGGTTTTCAGGTTTTCAAGTTCTCAGATTTTAAATACGATTTCCTTCAAATCACAAACGACTTCACGGTCGTTTTTTTCTTTTAAGATGAGACGACCAAATCTGTCATAACCAGTAATTATCATTTCTTTAACCTTACCTTCGTGTTCGTAAAAAGCCCACTGATTGTAGCGATACAATTTATCAGTGTAGAGATGTTGAAAATTGAAAGTTGAAAGTTGAAAGTTGAAAGTTGAGTTAATCGAATTGGAAGATGCCTGTTGTCTGTTGACTGTTGTCTGTTGACTAAGTTTATTGCATATCTCATTCAATAACATTTCTAAATCATAATCCTTTCCCGTAATCATTTTCATCGAGATAGGATTCGGAAGACTTTCGTCGAAAGACGTTTGATTTACATTAAGTCCGATTCCAATGATGGAAGTACCAAGCATCACACCTTTGATTTCATTCTTTATCAAGATGCCTGCGATTTTTCTGTCGTTGAAATAAATGTCGTTAGGCCATTTTATGAAAAGATTTTCTTCAGGAAGATAATTTTTCAAAACGTTAATCATGGCGACAGAAACCATCTGAGTGAGAAGAAACTGATCTTCGGCTTTGAGAAAACTCATATCAAGAGCTATGCTGAAAAGCAGATTCTTTCCATCTTCGCTTTGCCATATATTCCTCCCCTGCCCTTTTCCCGATGTCTGAAAATCGGTGACGACAACATTATCAGCAACATCTTCACCTTTATCTAAAAGATTCTGAAGGTAAGAATTAGTAGAATCTATATTTTTGAAATGGGTTATTTTCATGATGCGAAAATAAACATTTTGCACAATCAATAGTGCAGTTTTTGTAAAATAATGCACAATTCATAATGCACAATTTATAATTCATAATGCATAATTCATAATGCATAATTTATAATAAAATTTTTTTACATATATTTGCAAGTAGTTTTGAATCTCCACAGAATGAAAAAAATATTACTAATCTTTATTATCTGCATGATTTCGACTTCATGCGTACACGATTGTATTCCGAGCAAAAAGAATGTTCGTTACGCACAATCAAACGATTATATAGAATGTATAGACGCTGAAGATTTGAAAGCATTGATCACTTCAGACACTACTAAATATAAAATCGTTGTTTTCTATAGTGTGTGTTGCGGTCCATGCATGAGGCATTTTGAGGAAACTTATTCTCCCGCATACAACAAATATAGTGACAGCATAAATTTCTATTTTATAAATTATAACACGGGCGGCGTAAGATATGCCCGTGAACATCTTGAACAATACGGACTGTTTGATGGAAAAGCATTGTGCTTCTTAGACCTTGAAAATCCTGATTTCCACTACGACAATATTCAATATCTCAATAATATAGCGAACTATGTTTTCGATAGTGAACCGAAAATAAATGGAAATTTTGGAACTCCATGTGAATTCATCATAAGCAAAGACAACAATGTGCTGAAACAGCTCACCACTACGCCGACATCGGGATCTGCTTTCACAACGATGCAGTTATGGCAAATCGAAATCGACAAGATAAATGAAATAAATTTTGACTCTATTTACAGACAAGACATAGAGTTTGATTTATTTAACGAACTACCTGTATGCACCGACGAACATTGTCCAATATTTTAAAATGAAAAGATTTTTATTATATATACCATTGTTAATTTCTATCCTGTGCTTATCGTCATGTCAGGCAGTCTGGGACATGACAGTATCGCCTTTCGTAGAATATGACATGGAAGAATCAGACATCAGATGGTCGAAATATTATCCTGAATGCGATTATATTTTTTACGAAATAGACTCATCATTACGAGACATTTTCTTGCATGATGAAAAGTATTGCACTTATAGATGGAGATTGAAATACGATTCGCCGGCATCTCCTATACAGACAATCATGTTCGACAAAGAAGGAAAATGTGTTGGCGGATATGAATTCTGCTATGGCAATGCGAAAATACTTGATGTTTATAATGATATTCCAATCTTTCAAAGGAATATCTACAACGACACCATATTTGAAATCATAAAGTTTGACAGCTATATAGGTTTGTTTGACACAGATGTTGCAAAGAAAGAAGAGGTATCTCAAACTTTGAGTAACTATGACTATAATATTATTGTAGTTTGGAGTTATTACGGCGGTTATTACATGAAACGTCATTTACGTCAGGTAAAGAAATACGTTGAAGAATTTGGTAACGAATATAAATTCAGAGTGATATATTTGAGAATCAATAAAAAATGACCAATGACAAAATTCTCAGGTTTTCAGATTCTCAATTTCTCAGATTCAAAAAAAATCCGTTGTCTGTTGTCTGTTGTCTGTTGACTTTTATTATCTTTGCAGAAATAATTTTTTCAACTATAAATATGAGAGTTAGACACGAGTCAGATAATCCGGAATTTGTAGTCTCCGCTGTTGTTGAGACTATGCAAGAACTTAAAGCCAAAGAAGTGGTATCGTTAGATTTAAGAGATATACATTCAGCTGTGACAGACTATTTCGTGATATGCCACGCGCAGTCGAAGACACAGGTTTCTGCCATCGCTGACAGAATTTTAGACAACTTACGTGACAACCATCATGTCAAACCATACCATTATGAAGGTTTCGAAAACTCGGAATGGATTTTGTTAGACTACATCGACGTAGTAGTTCACGTTTTCTTGGAACCAAAACGAGAGTTTTATAAATTAGAATCGTTATGGGCTGACGCTGAACGAACTTCATACGAAGATTAAGTTTAACGTAAATTAAAACAACTGATTAAATGGAGAACAACAATCCTTTTGGAAATTTTTCAAACGACAAAAACGACAACAAACCAAAAAAGAAGTTCAATTTTTATTGGATCTATGTAATCTTGACGGCGGTATTTCTCGGTTCTATATTTTTCAACGGACCGAAAAGCGCGGAAGAAATCGACAAAGGCAAATTAATCACATTACTGAAAGACAGAGATGTCGAGAAGATTGACCTCGTCAACGGAGAAGTTGCGGAGATCTATCTTAACGAGTCGGGAATGAACAAATATTTCCCTAACGATAAATCTAACGCTTTCAACCAAATACCGAACTACACATTCCGCATAGGTTCATTGGAACGTTTCGAACAAGACATTGAAGCCGCACAGGAAGGTTTCGCCGATCCCGTTTACGCCAATATGGTTAAACGTCACAACTGGGGAAGTGAAATCATCTCATGGATCTTACCTATTTTATTAATATTCGGATTCTGGTTCTTGATAATAAGAATGATGGGACGCAACGGAGGTGCCGGCGGCGGAGGTAACGTCTTCAATATCGGTAAGTCGCAGGCTAAACTTTACGACAACGCTTCTGATGTTAAGGTCACATTTAAAGACGTTGCCGGCTTGGAAGAAGCGAAAGAAGAAGTGGTTGAAGTGGTCGACTTCCTCAAGAATCCTAAGAAATATACACGTCTCGGCGGCAAGATTCCGAAAGGCGTTTTGTTGGTAGGCCCTCCTGGTACAGGTAAGACATTATTAGCCAAGTCTGTTGCCGGTGAAGCTAACGTTCCTTTCTTCAGCATCTCAGGTTCCGACTTCGTAGAGATGTTCGTTGGCGTGGGTGCTTCGAGAGTGAGAGACTTATTCAAACAGGCAAAAGAAAAGTCACCGAGTATAATATTTATTGATGAGATCGACGCCATAGGTCGCGCTCGTAGCAAGAGCCCGATGAGCGGTGGTAACGACGAAAGAGAAAGCACCTTGAACCAGCTCCTTACAGAGATGGACGGATTCGGCACTAACTCAGGCGTCATCGTCATAGCAGCGACAAACCGCGCCGACATCTTAGACAAGGCTCTTATGCGTGCCGGACGTTTCGACCGTCAGATCTACGTCGAACTCCCTGACCTCATCGGCCGTAAGGAGATTTTCGAGGTACACATGCGTAAGCTCAAACTCGCCGATGATGTCGACAAAGAGTTCTTAGCAAAACAGACACCTGGATTCTCGGGAGCCGACATCGCTAACGTCTGTAACGAGGCTGCTCTCATCGCGGCACGTCGTAACAAAGAATCTATCGAGAAACAAGATTTCTTAGACGCCATCGACCGTATCGTCGGCGGTCTTGAAAAGAAAAATAAGGTCATCACCGATTCAGAGAAAAAAGTCATCGCTTTCCATGAGGCGGGTCATGCCACAACGAGCTGGCTTTTGGAGTTCGCTCATCCTCTCGTAAAGGTCACCATCGTTCCTCGCGGCAAGGCTCTCGGCGCAGCATGGTATCTGCCTAACGAACGCCAGATCACCACAAAAGAACAGATGTATCATGAGATGATAGCTACACTCGGAGGTCGCGCCGCTGAACAACTCATCTTCGGTCATATATCCACCGGCGCGCTTAGCGACTTGGAAAAAGTTACGAAACAAGCTACGGCAATGATCGCTTATTATGGATTGGACGAAAGAATAGGTAACAGAAGTTATTACGACTCGACAGGTCAGCAAGATTATGCTCTGACAAAACCATTCAGCGAGAAGACCGCGGAAATAATCGACGAGCAAGTAAGCAAACTTATCGAGAGCGCATATCAAGAAGCTCTTAGAATATTAGGCGAAAATATCGACGGACTGACACAACTCGCCAACAAACTCATCGACAAGGAAGTGGTTTTCGGCGACGACCTTGAGATGATATTCGGCAAACGTCCGTGGGTCAAAGAGGAAATTGATTTTCCGAAAGAAAGTCAACAGACAACAGACAACGGACAACAGTCTGAGTCGACAGAAGAGAATTTAGTTTAAAGTTTAAGGTTTAAAGTTTAAGGTTGAGATTCAAGACCTTACTTTAAACCTAATTTTATTTAATACAAATGAGTGTCTTCGGATATAATAAAGATTGTACAAGTAAGGAGCAGATCCTCACAAAGGTTCGTGAAGCTATCTTGGAGAAAGACGAGAAGCATTTCTCAACGATAAATCTTCAAGATGACACTTGGCTGCCTTTTGATGAAGAAGACGGTGCTGAGTTCACTTTCGTCAAACGTTTCAAGGAAAACGGCGGCATCTTCATGTATTTCGAAGAGATGGAACATTTCAAAGAGGCCATGCAACAGTTCGTTGCTGAGAATAATTGGTCACCGCTACTTACGACAAGCCCTTATATTAAAGAGATATTCGCCGACAGCGAGATAGAGTTTTCCGACGACTACAGAGATATGGAACGTAAGAATAAAGTCAGCATTATTGATTGTGAGTGCATGATAGCGCAGACGGGCAGCATTATGGTTTCTGATGCGACAGCCGGTTCTCGTGCCGCTTACGCTTTCGCCGATACTCTTATAGTTGTGGCTCATCCTTCTCAGATTGTGGCTAAGATGAAAGACGCCTTCTGGCTGATGAAAGAAAAATACTGCGACAACCAGCCCGCTATCATGACGATAATAAGTAGGTCGACACGCAGTACAGATATCGAAAACACATTGGTTATAGGCGCATACGGATTCAAGCAGATAGCGTTATTCTTGGTAGAAGAATAGATATTCAGCCATTCATCCGTTTGGTTAGTTCCTCCACAAACTTAAATTCGCTGAGCAGCTGCTTCGCGATTATTCTTATCAAAGTATACACAGGAATGGCTACAATCATTCCGACAACACCGCCAATATTTCCAGCCATCAAGATAACTAAGAATATCTCAATAGGATGTGCAAAGACGCTTTTTGAATAAATAGTAGGTTGTAAGACGAAGTTGTCAACAGCATTGGCTGCTACAAATACTCCTATTATTTCCAAGGTGTTAGGTAAAATCAGATCGTAAGCACCTATGCCAAGATTTGATATAATGCCTATTATGACTCCTATGCAACCGCCCATCAACGGACCGAGATAAGGAACGATATTCATGAAACCTCCTATTACAGCTATAATCAGGGCGTTCTCCACACCGAAGATTGTAAGGCCTAAGAATATCAATATCATCATGCATAATAATTCAGCAATCAATCCGAACATATAACGTGTAAGCATCTCTCTTGAATCGTGGAGTATGTTCTTCATACGCAAGGTTTGTTCGTCAGGAGTTATAGCCATGAAGATATTATGAACTATCTGTGGATCCTTTAAGAGGAAAAATGTCAGAAAAACTGTAGAGAATAAGCCGATAACAAAAGAACTTGTCTTAGATACTATGCCTCCGACAACGCTACGTATATTATCCCAGTTGGCTATGGAATATATCTTTGCTTCAATAACATTCAGGATATTTTCTTCAGGTCGTATGATATTATATTGGATGAGTAAGTCGTAGATATGCTCTATCGGTTTCTCGAAATAAGCTACTATGGCGTCGGTGTCGATATTTGATAATATTATGATTTCCTTGTTTATCAATGGTATGATGAATAAGAAAATAAGGGAGAATATCAGAAACATCACTGCCATGGTTATGACAGCCGAAGCTGAATCGCCGAGATGTAACTTTTTAATATGAATTTTTTTGAGTCTTTCGCATAATGGACGACCGAGCATTGATAAGATGACTGCCATAGCGAAATATATGAATATATCTGGAAAGAAATATATCAATGCTCCGGCAGCTAATATTCCCGCGACAGGTTTTATGAAAGATATTATTTTGTTCATCTGCGTAAATATAGGGGATTTCTATAAATTGCTTTGCAAGTGATTTATGAATTTTTCTTTGAGAAGATTTTTGTTTATCTTGAGAGAACATAGCGAGCTATGTGATTGAAAGATAGACGAAAATATTCCAAGAAAAAACATAAAGCACGCAAAAGTTCCTATCATAATTGTCATAATTTATTTAAACGGGGAATTTATAGAAGTCCCCTATAAGTAGTGACGTGTCAATGATGCTGTATAACTAAACACCGACACGTCACTGTAGTTTCTTCTCTTTTAAAATAAGTTTTCTAATGTCATTCCGAAGAGACGGCTCAACGGTATTCCCATCTCGGCGGCTTGTTTAGGCATGATGCTCGCCTCCGACATTCCAGGGACGATGTTGACTTCGATAAAGAACAAGCCTTCTTCGTTAAGGATATAATCGAAGCGAGCAAATCCTTTACAGCCGAAGCTCTCGTAAAGCATGGCGGAAGTAGCTTTTACCTCAATCTCTTCCAATTCTTCCAATTCGGCTGGAGTGATTTCGTCCGATTTTCCATTTGTATATTTTGCCTCATAGTCGAAGAATTCGTTTTTACTTACTATCTCAGTAAGAGGAAGAACCATCATCTTGCCTTTATGTTCGATGACGCTGCAAGCGAGTTCACGTCCTTTCACGAATTTCTCGCACATTATCTGGTCGCCGGCGTTGAAAGCGGTTTCTACCGCCTTGTCGAAATCTTCTTCAGTATTGACTTTACTTACACCAACGCTTGATCCGTTACAAGTAGGTTTCACAAACAGAGGCAATCCCAATTCTTCGATAATCTCACTCTTGTCGATGAAATCACCTTTGTTTATAGTTATTGATGGAGATACTGTCGCTCCGTGAGCCGCTGCTATATGTTTTGTCAGGTCCTTATTGAATGTCAATGCACAAGTTGTGAAATTAGATGAGGTATAAGGTATGCCTAACATCTCGAAATAACCTAAGATCTCACCGTTCTCGCCGGGAATGCCGTGAACAGCATTGAAAACGGCGTCGAAAGTGATTTTTTTACCGTCGACGTTGATGGAGAAATCGTTCTTGTCGACAGGGATATGCAAGTCGTTATCGGTAAGATGATACCATTCACCCTTTTTTATCACGATAAGATATGAATCGTAAATTGTTGAATCTAAATGTTTTTTTACAACTTTAGCACTCTTGATGGAAATCTCGTATTCACCGGAATAACCTCCACAAATAATTGCAATCTTTCTCATAATAATATTTCAATAAAAAAATTAAATTCGTTATCTTTGTCGCACCAAAGTTAGCAAAAACACGTTATTAAATAACATTAAAAAATTAAAAATAAATGAAAGCCTTCAATTTTTTAACCAAAAGGGCGTTTTACATACATCTGCTGATAGCTATAGCATTAGTTGTCATAATAATAGAGTCAGTATTCTTATCTCTGAACTCGTACACACGTCATGGTGAAGAAATCGTAGTTCCTGATTTTGTAGGTTTGGATTGTGATTCGATATTGGACATCTATGGCGACGATTTTAATTTCGTCTTGATGGATAGCATATATTCGAGAACCTTTCATGAAGGATCTATATTTCAACAAGATCCTATGCCAGGTTCCAAGGTGAAGAAAGGTCGTAACCTTTATTACGTAAAGATTTCTGAAGGTCCTGAAAGAGTGATAATGCCAAACCTTCGTAATCTGTCGTTGCGTCAAGCTATCGTTTCCCTCAGATCTAATGGATTGAAACTGGAGAGTTTGGAATATGTGGAACATTTCGCAAAGAACGCCGTAGTGGAACAGATGTTTGACGGCAGTGTCATCAATCCAGGAGAGGAAATCGTTAAAGGCAGCTCCCTGAAACTCCTCGTTGGTCTTGGTAGTGGTGATAAGAGAACACATCTTCCAAACTTATTGACGGTTAAGAAAGAAAATGTTAAAGACAATATCTTGGAAGCCTCGCTTAACCTTGGTAAAGAGATATATATGGATAACGATGAAAAAGGAAAATACAGAGTGTATAAGATGGAACCGGCATACGACATTAAGACGCTCGTCCCTCTTGGCTCTGAAGTGAATGTCTGGTATCGCTCCGAAAGCAAATTCGATTTCGATTCGTATGGCAGAGAACTCTTTAAGAAAGATTCTGTCCTCACGGTGATGAAGAAGAAAAAATTATCAGATGATACAATTAAATACGTAACCGATAGTTTTGATTATATCATAACTCATAGACTTTTCCAATTCGATTCTATAAGTCGCGAGTACGACAAGAGCCTCATCCTAAAAAGAGATTTCTTCGAATATATATATCGTGACGACACTATCGACAGGAATACGTTAAACGAATTAATTAATAATGGAATTAAAGCAAATTATAATTACTACTATGAAGATTAGAATTTTGATATTTATATCTCTGATATCTGTTGGACTAAAAGGTTTTTCACAAGAATATCTGACAGGATTATCTCATGGAACGCCAACAAATACCATGAGGTTGACAAAGTCGCAGACGTTGACACTTCCTTTCTTCGATGATTTTTCCGAGAACGATGTCGTTACGAATGCAAATAGATGGAAGAATCAGTATGTGTTCGTCAACTCTGGTTTCCCGTTATTTCCTATTAATTACAATGCCGCCACATTTGACGCTCTCGATGAGATTGGAAGAGTATATTCTCATGCAAGCAGCAACCCGTTCGTAGCTGATTCGTTGATGTCTAATCCGATAAGTCTTGATGGCATGTCACCCGCCGACTCTCTATACTTCAGTTTTTACTACCAGCCTCAGGGCTTGGGCGACGCTCCTGAATCGACAGACTCGTTGGTGCTCATGTTCGGCTGTGTCGTAGATACATTCAGAATTGAATACGATTCGGTCTTCGTCTATGAAATGTTCGAATATATGCAAGTCGATACGATATTTCCAGGCGACATCCTGTATCACGACATGAATTCGTCATGTAATCAGGATATGTACACACTGTCGCAGAGCTTATATACAGCGGAAGATTCTTTGGTGAAGGTGGCAATTCCTTGCGACACCGTCTTTTATACAGAATTCGTCTGGAACCATATATGGAGCACTGAAGGCATGAGCTTGGATTCATTCCTTGTTGTCAACAACGGAAACTATTTCAAACAGGTGATGATTCCTGTCGTCGACGAGAAATATTTTAAAAATGACATGATAGTCCTTTTCTATAATTATGCGACATTGCCTTCATCGATGTATCCTAACGACAGAAGTAACGTCGACAATTGGAATATCGACTTCGTTTATTTTGACAAAAATCGTTCATACAACGACATCACATATCCATTGATTACTTTCTCCGAAAAATCGCCTTCATTTTTGAAACGTTATCAATCAATGCCTTACCGACAATATAAGAGCAATCCTACTGTTGCGATGTCAACCAACTACAAAATGTATTTCATTAATTTAGATTCTGTCGGAGCAAATGTTCAATATTCATGTAAGATTGAAAATATGACAAACGGATGGTCTTATGATTACGAAGCGGACTGGTCGACAGTTTCACCTTACGCTAATCACGGGATTCATGAGTACCCTGTGCATTTCAACAACTTCCTTTTTGATATGGATGATAAACTCGATATGGCAACATATCAGATCACACATATTATCAATGTAGATGAAAATTCGTCGTCGGCAAAAGGCGACACTATCGTAGGATTACAAGTCTTTGACAACTACTACGCCTACGATGACGGTACTCCGGAAAGAGGCTACGGCGTGGTTCCTGACGATTCTTATTTCGCTTCTCAATTTACCATATCCGTACCTGATACCTTGTGCGGCGTGCAACTGTTTTTCAACAGAACGCATAACGATGCCAATTACGACTTTTTCGATATTGTGGTATGGAACGACAATAACGGCAAACCGGGTAATGAAGTATATCGTCTTAAAAACCAACGACCAATTTGGGATGAGGATGAGATCTATAAATTCGCCTATTATCCTTTTGATAAAGTCCTGAGAGTGAACGGAACTATCTATGTAGGAATAATGCAACACTCAAGAGAAAGCATAAATATAGGTTTTGATACATCTGTTGATAATAGTCAATATAATTTCTATGAGACCGGCGACGGTTGGCTTAATAGTCAGATGAAAGGCTCATTGATGATACATCCTGTTCTCGGCGGCGACTATGTCATTGAGGAAAACGAGGTACAGAAAACACGACTCGGACTTTATCCTGTTCCTTCACAAAATGAAGTGAACATAAGCGAATTACCTGCCGATGTCTGTGAGGAGATAATAATCTTTGATATGACAGGTCGCATCGTTAAACGTTTTAGTTATGATGTTCGTCTCGACGTTAGCGATTTGTCGAACGGACTTTATATGATACGAGTAGTCACCGATGAAGGTAAGTCGTATACTGAAAAATTCTTGATTTCTAAATGATTATGACAGAACGTTTTGAAGATATAAAAGAAGAAGAAAAGAAGCAGGATTTCATCGGAAAATATCAAGACGAAGAAACTGAAGAATCTACAGAACTTTACGAACATTTCCGTATCGTGGCGGATCCTGGTCAGTCGTTAGTGCGTATCGACAAGTTTCTACAGAACAGAATGGAGAACGTCTCTCGCAATAGGATTCAGAATGCGGCAAAGGCAGGAAGCATCTTAGTGAACGGCAATCCTGTCAAGCAGAATTATAAGATAAAACCTAACGATGTGGTCTCTATCGTACTTTCATTCCCGCCACGCGAAGTAGTCATAACTCCGGAAAATATTCCTTTGGAAATAGTCTACGAGGACGATGATGTCATCATCATAAACAAACAAGCCGGTCTTGTCGTGCATCCTGGTCACGGTAATTTCGATGGTACACTTCTGAATGCCTTGGCATATCATTTTAAGAATACAAATCAGAAGGTAGAAAACGGATTCGGTTATCTCGTACATCGTATCGATAAAGACACTACAGGTCTGATGATCGTGGCGAAGAACGAAACCGCGCAGACAGTATTAGCGAAACAGTTTTTTGAACATAGCATCACGCGTCGTTATCAGGCTCTCGTATGGGGCGATTTTGAAAATGATGAAGGTACGATAGAAGGTAATATCGGACGCAGCCTTAAAGACAGGATAGCGATGGCGGTGTTTCCAGACGGCTCGCAAGGAAAGACAGCCGTTACACATTATAAGGTCTTGGAACGATTTAATTATGTTACCTTAGCAGAATGTCGTTTGGAGACGGGACGCACACATCAGATACGCGTGCATTTCCAACATATCGGACATCCTCTCTTCAACGATTATCTATATGGTGGCGACACGATTATCAAAGGTACTACATTCTCGAAATATCGTCAGTTTATCGAGAACTGTTTCAGAGAGATACCACGTCATTGCCTGCATGCCAAGATTTTAGGTTTCGTGCATCCGACAACGGGAAAAGAAATGTATTTCGACTCGGAACTGCCAAAAGATATGGTGGCAGTCTTAGATAAATGGCGTAATTATATAAAAAGTAGAATTGACAATTGATAATTAACAATTAACAATTTACAATTAACAATTGACAATGATAGATTAATAACTGTAAACTGTAAATTGTAAACTATAAACTGATTATGATAGTAATAACTGGAGCAGCGGGTTTCATCGGCAGCGTAGTCGCAGGTGAACTTAATAATAGAGGTCGTAACGATTTAGTGTTAGTCGATGATTTCTCTAAGAAACAGAAGGAGAGAAATTATATTGACTTAAGATATAATGTGCTGATTAATAGAAATGACTTCTTCGATTGGTTCGAGGAAAATCATTATTATGTAGATTTCGTGGTTCATCTCGGAGCTCGTACCGATACTACGGAATTCGACTGGAACGTGTTCCAGAAACTCAATGTCGATTATACTGAGACGATGTTTTCCTTATGCGCTGAATATCAGATCCCGTTGGTATATGCTTCATCGGCTGCGACATACGGCAACGGTGAGTTAGGCTATGACGACAGTCACGAGGTGGTGGAGAGATTGCAACCTTTGAATCCTTACGGACGTTCTAAGAATGAAGTCGACAAATGGATTTTGAAACAAGAGAAACAGCCGCCTTTCTGGGCAGGTTTAAAGTTTTTCAACGTCTATGGTCCTAATGAATATCACAAAGGACGTATGGCTTCTGTCATATTCCATTCGTTCAATCAGATAAACGCTACAGGAAAGGTGAAGTTGTTCCGCTCGCATCGTCCGGATTTCGAAGACGGACAACAACTCCGCGACTTTATCTATGTTAAAGACATTGCTAACGTAATCTGTTTTATGATGGAAGGTCAACAGACAAAAGTCAACGGACAACAGACATCGTCCACAGAAAATTTCAATTCTCAACTTTCAACTTCCAATTTAAAGAGCGGTATCTACAACCTCGGTACGGGAAAAGCACGCAGTTTCTATGACTTGGCAGCTGCTACTTTCAAAGCGATGGGAAAAGATGTTAATATCGAATTTATCGACATTCCAGAAGACATAAGAGATAAGTATCAATACTTTACCGAAGCCAATATGACAAAACTTAGAGATGCCGGCTACGATAAAGAATTCACTTCATTAGAAGATGGCGTTGAGGATTATGTGAAGAATTATTTGAGGGATTTTATAGAAGTTCCTTAAGTATGAGAAAGTGATTTAGAATAGAACATTTTTATAACATCTTTGTAAAGAATAAATAAGATATAGGTAATGGACAATGGACGGATAATAACAGTCTGCTGTCAGCGTTTTGTTGGCAGTATCAACTCAAAGCTCAAAGCTCAAAGCTCAAAGCTCATAGTTGTTCTTTTATCTTTTGTCTTTTGTCAGAATCTCATTGCCCAAACCAACGATTCCATCACTCGGCCTCGCGTTGGTGTAGTTCTCAGCGGTGGAGGAGCTAAAGGATTCGCCCACATCGGCGTACTCAAAGTGATAGAGGAGTCGGGGTTGCCGATAGATTACATCGCGGGCACGAGTATGGGCAGTATCGTCGGCGGACTTTATTCCATAGGATATTCGCCGGAGACTATGATTCGTTTAGTGAAAGAGCAGAACTGGGACGCTGTGATGTCGGACGCCATTCCTCGCAAATATATATCCGTAGATGATAAAATATTAGATCGTCATTATCTTGCCACTTTCCCTTTTAGAAACCGTAAGATCGAGATGAAGTCGGCTATTTATGACGGCGCGATGGTGAATCTGCTTTTGGCTCGACTTACGTCGCCAGTCTATAACATAAGGAACTACAGTGAATTATCGGTTCCGTTTTTATGTGTGGCTGCCGACATAGAAACGGCGGAGGCTTACGAGATGACGAGAGGCAACTTGCAGCGTTCTATAAGGGCGTCTATGTCGATCCCGTTTTATTTCACGCCAGTAGAGGTAGACGGACGACTGCTCATCGACGGTGGAATGAGAAATAATTTCCCGGTACATAACTTAAGAGACAAAGGACTTGACATTATAATAGGTGTCAACGTTCAACGTGATTTTCGGAAGAAAGACGACCTCAACTCTCTCGCTAAAATCCTCGACCAGATGATAGCCATGACTGACATCGACGCTAATATGAAAGCGCAGGAAGATGTCGACATCCATATAAAACCTAACTTATCGAATTTCGGCATGATGGATTTTAATTATTATGACACCATCATCGCTCTCGGTGAACAGGCGGCACGCCAATATCTTCCTGAATTTAAACGCTTAGCTGATTCTATCAAGTCGATAGAAGATTATACTTTGGAACGTCCTGATATAGAACCTCTCGACACCATATTCGTGATCTCGTTAAAAGTGAAAGGCGTGAAGCAGGAAAGCGAGAACTTCATAAAGAAATCATTAGGAAAACATTATCCGGCAACGATGGCAATTGACGATATCGAGACTTCCATTATGAGAATTTACGCCACCGGATATTTCAGCGATATATGGTATGAACTCGAACCTGCCGTTAAAGGCGTCAACTTGGTTATTCATTGCAAAGAGAGAGAAGAAGAGACAGTTTCCGTGGTAGCTCATTACGACAGCGACTACGGAATAGGAATCTTAGCTAATGTCACCTTGAAAAATATCTTGAAATTTCCTACACGTTCAACATTGTCGGCGGATATTAACATAGCTGAAGATCCTTACTTCAAACTTCGTCTTCATTCCAATGTGTCGCAGAAATTTAAATATGGTGTCGACCTCTCTGTGATAAGTCTGTTTATGAATCAATATAGCGACTATGTAATTAATAATTCATACAGCGTGCAAGACAATAAGTTAGATCTCTTCTTTGAATTTATGCCTAATTTAAAACGTCAGTTCAGAATCGGTACGGCGGCGAATTATGTTCACCTTCGCGACAACCTGATACATACCGTCAGTTCGGATAATTACGACTTTATCAGTTACGCATATTTCAACTATTATATCAACAATGAAGATTCGCCGACATTCGCTTCGAGAGGTTGGAAATTCAATCTCAATGGTAAGTATATCATGCCTGTGATAAAAATGGATGACGGAAGCATGATGAAAAACTCCATCGTTTTAAAAGCTGATGTCAGCGGTTCTATAGCAATAGGGAAACGTCATTCCTTGAAAATAGGAGCGACGTTAGGTTCATCTTTATTGCAAGAAGAACCACCTCTCAGCTACCAGTTCTTCGTAGGTGGACAGTCGAATATGAACTATTTTGATAATATCATATCTTTCGACGGATTGAGGTTTACCCAACTATACGGCGACCATATAGCTATCGCAAAGATGTCGTGGCAATATAACTTCTACAAGAACTTGTATGCCATCGCCAATGTGAACGGAGGCTATATAAATTCTGACTATAATAGTTGGTTCTCTGACAAGAGTTTTGTTTTCGGTTGCGGACTGACGTTTGGTATTGAGACAATGGCAGGTCCTATAGAGTTAAGTCTCATGGGAAGTAACAGATGTTCCGACTTAGTAGGGTTTTTAAATGTAGGTTATTGGTTTTAAATAATAATATAAATTTTTACGATATGAAATACACAAGAGTACTTTTGAAATTAAGCGGTGAAGCCTTGATGGGAAATCAACAATATGGCATCGATCCGGAACGTTTAAATGACTATGCGGAAGAGATTGCGGAAGCGTCGAGACAAGCGCAGATAGCTATCGTCATCGGTGGCGGCAACATATTCCGCGGGCTGCAAGGTGCGAGCAAAGGCATGGACAGAATACAAGGTGACTATATGGGAATGTTAGCTACTGTTATCAACAGCATGGCGTTACAATCCACATTGCAATCTAAAGGCGTGAAGACTGCGCTTTTGTCGGGTGTGTTCATCGACCGTATCGCTGATTCCATGAGCAGTGCCAAGGCAATAAAACTTCTCGAAGAAGGTAATGTCGTCATCATTGGTGGAGGCTCAGGAAATCCGTTCTTCACTACAGATACCGCCTCAGCGTTGAGAGCCGTTGAAGTGAGAGCCGACATCATCTTGAAAGGAACTCGCGTCGATGGCATTTATACCGCCGACCCGGAAAAAGACCCGACAGCAACAAAATTCGAACATATCACATACGACGAGGCCTACAACAAAAACCTTAAAGTAATGGATCTTACCGCATTTACTTTATGTAAGGAAAACAATATGCCGATGTATGTCTTCGATATGAACACCAAAGGCAATCTGTTAAAAGTCCTTAACAGAGAAGAAATCGGAACTTTAGTTACAAAATAATGTTGATATAAGCGAAAAATTTTTATTTTTGTGCTGTAAAAAGTTTTTATTATGACAGACGAATCTCAATTTATTTTAGACGAGACAACTGAAACCATGGAGAACACCATGAAACACATGGAAAATGAGTTTCAGAAGATAAGAGCCGGCAAGGCAAGTCCAGCTATGTTGCAAGGCGTTAAGGTAGAATATTACGGAACCATCGTTCCTATCGAACAAACTTCAAATATCGGTACTCCCGACCCACGTCAAATCATCGTCCAACCTTTCGATAAGGGTTCAATCCAGGCTATCGAAAAAGCTATATTGGCAGCCAACTTAGGATTCAATCCTAAAAACGAAGGTGATTTCTTGCGTATCCTCGTTCCTCCATTGACAGAAGAACGCCGTAAGGATCTGGCAAAACGTTCAAAGACAGTGGCAGAAGAAACAAAGGTTGGTATACGTAACATTCGTCGTAACGCTAACGACGACGCCAAGAAACTAAAAGACGAAGGCGTATCAGAAGATGAAGTCAAATTGGTGACAGATAAGATCCAGGAACTCACCGACAAATATGTCAAGAAGATTGATGAGTTATGTGAACTTAAAGTGAAAGACATCTTAACAGTATAAAAAAAAACTCCCGCAAGGGAGTTTTTTTGTTGAACGCTAAATGATAACTATATACTATTTTTTCATCATCTCGAATCCTTTACCATAAACGCCCATCACGGTATTGACGGAAACGAACGCGGCCGGATCAAGTTGTTTCACGATCCTAATGACACGCTGCGACTCAGTCTTTCTTACTACGACCATCACGATGTTGTTCTCAGTCTTGGTGTACCATCCAGTACCTTTTATCATCGTAACGCCACGATGAATTTCTTCTCCTACTTTATCAGCGATTTCATCAGGTCTCTGTGAAAAGATGAACATCTGCACCGATTGTTTGCTGCCGTTCATCGTCAGGTCCATCGTATAACTTGTTACCATAAGTCCGACGTAGCTGTATATCAAGAGTTCTAAATCTCTGAAGACAAAATAAGAACATGAGATGATAGCTACGTTAATGAATAAGGTAAGACGACCTAAGGTGATGTTGCGGTATTTGTTTATCATCATGACGATTATGTCGGTGCCGCCGGTGCTGCTTCCTTCCAAGAAGATAAAGGCGCAAGCAACGCCGTTCAATCCTGCGCCGAGCACTGCCGAAAGAAAACGATCTTCAATGATAGGTGCTAAGAAGACATATTCTTGCAGGATGTAAAACACTACAGATGTCACAATGACGGAATAGATTGTGCTTAAAGCGAATCTTCTTCCCAAAGACCTGAATGCGATTAATATTAGAATTGCATTTAAAGCGAATATCGAGATACCTGTCGGTAATCCCGTAACCCAATAGATTATGGTGGCGAGACCTGTCACACCACCGCCGAGCATATTACTCGGGATGAGAAACCCTGTCCATCCGATAGCTGAAATTATGATCGCTACAGTGATAATGATGTGGCTTCTTACTTCTTGCCAGATAATTGATTTATTCATATTATTTTATTTTTTTATCAATAGACAACAGACAACGGTCAACAGCTTTTTGTTTGAAATCTGAATATTTGGGCGTTCCGGCTATCGCCGTCGGGCTTTCCGCTATATCTTTTTCCGCTACGCTACAAAAGGATGCCGCTTCAATCCCTAACGCTCTTTTGAGGCGTGGACATGAAACGGGAGCAGAGTGCCGAGACTGATTTACAATTCAAATTAGACGCATCAATTTCCCTTTTGTCTCTTGTCTTTAGTCAGTTTTAAATATTAAAAAAGTCGCCACATTGTGACGACTTATCTGTTTTATTTTTCAATAAAAGCGATAGTCTCGCCTTTTTCTACAAGTTTACCTTGAGGTGCGACGGCCTCCACGATCTTGCCTGGCCACAGTGCCACGACAGGTTCTTGTCCGTAAGGTGCTTGGATTTGTGCGATTATATCACCTTCTTTATATGAGGTACCTACGGCTGGTGTTGTAGACTTGTCGTTGAAGTCGATGTCCCATAATATTCTTCCGCCGACAGGAGCCACTACAGGTTCTGCGTTTGGATGACGTAATGCTCTCAGGTCAGGAATCTTGACGTCGGCACCGCCTTGTGAGAACTTAGCTTTCATCTTTTCTTCTAATTCCTGGTTGAAGCGACGTTTAGCCTCACCAGATTTATATTCACGATATTGTTTTTCGTGCATAGCGAATTCGAAGAGTTCTTCTTCGTCAGGACCGAGATCCCAGCCGTTTTCTTCCATCTCTTTACGGAAACGTGGAAGTTCATCCGGATAGTTGTCTTGAGGATTGCCTTCGAAGAACTCGAGACCTTTTTTCTTAGCCAAGTCAATAATCTCTTGATCCAATTTACCTGGAAGCTGACCAGCCTTACCGAGTATCATGCCCCATGCGGCAGGGTCGATAGAGTTTTCATAACGAGCATCGCCCTTGCTTAATGAATAGAGATTCATCAAAGCGATGTTCTTTGTATATTGACTGAACGGTGTTACCAACGGAGGATAGCCGAGTTTTGGCCAAATATTCTGTACTTCGTCGAAGAGTTGAACGAGGAGTTCGTCTTCTGAGAGTTCTTTCTCGCCTTTGTTTTTAAGGTTCATGTTGATGGCAGCGTGAACGCCTTTGAGGTCAGCCATGAGAGAACCCATCATACCGCCTGGGAGTCCGCAGCCTAACATCAACGAGTTGAGATAACGGTTACGTGGGTCGATCCAATAGCCGAGGAAGTCGTCGATGAAACTTTGTGTCATGGCGCGTGCTTCCATATATGCGTTCATGTCGATGTCTTTTACTAAGAAACCTGCGTCTTTCAACATAGCTTGTACTGAAATTACGTCAGGGTGAACCATACCCCATGAGAGTGGTTCCATTGCTACGTCTAAGTAGTCGGCACCTGCTTGTGCTACCTCAAGCATGGAAGCCATGGAGAGACCTGGACCGGAGTGACCGTGATATTGTACCTTGATTTCTGGATGTTGTTTCTTGATAGCAGCGACGACCTTACCTAATGAGAAAGGACGGCCAATACCTGCCATATCTTTCAGTGCTATTTCTTTTGCGCCTGCTTGGATGAGTTTCTCAGCCATGTTGATATAATATTCTGCTGTGTGAACAGGTGAGTAGGTGATACTCATGGCAGCTTGTGAAATCATGCCGGCTTCGTTAGCCCATTGGATTGAAGGTATGATGTTACGAACGTCGTTCAATCCGCAGAAGATACGTGTGATGTCGACACCTTGAGCTTTCTTTACTTTGTACATGAGCTGACGTACGTCGGCTGGGACAGGGTTCATGCGGAGAGCGTTGAGTGCGCGGTCGAGCATGTGACATTCGATGCCGCCCTTGTGCAATGCCGCGGTGAAAGCTCTCACCGAATGGTTTGGATTCTCACCATATAATAAGTTAACTTGTTCTGCTGCACCACCGTTAGATTCGACGCGGTCGAAACAACCCATCTTAATAATAATAGGTGCTATCTGTTCTAATTGGTCTTTACGAGGAACATATTTACCGGAACTTTGCCACATGTCACGGTAAACCAAGCTGAATTTTATTTCTCTTTTCATATTATATTTATTGATAATTTTACAAAATTTATAGTCTACAAAAATAATATTTTTTTCCCAATCGTGAATTAGTAATTTTATGTTAGTTTCTCAGATTTTCGGTTTCTCAGATTTTCAGATTCTCAGATTCTCAGATTTTCAGATTCTCAGATTTTCAGATTCTCAGATTTTCAGATTCTCAGATTCTATTTATTCTCTTTACTCTCAAGTTCCTTGTCAAGTTCCAATAAAAATTTCTTTGTTTTCTCCAATGTCATCAAGACTGTCGTCTTTCTTTCTAATTGGTCGAAGTCTTTTTTAAGGGCGTCTTTAGCACCTTGCAGTGTATAGCCTTGAACTTTGACGAGCTGGTAAATCATACGGAGATAACGAAGGTCACGTTGTGTAAACATTCTGTTGCCCTTGTTACTCTTACGAGGTCTCAATACAGAAAATTCACTTTCCCAATAACGTATGAGAGAGGTGTTGACGTTAAACATCTCAGCCACTTCACCTATGCGATAGTATAATTTTTCGTCATTCATGTTTAGTCCATTGTTTGCGAAGGATGTTGCGACAACTCGAGTATCTTGTCGTATTCTTCAGGAGTTAAGTCGTTATAGAAGAAGTTTATAGGATTTACGGTCTTGTTGTTTTTTATCACTTCGTAATGAAGGTGAGGTGCGGTTGATTTTCCTGTGTTTCCCATGGTGCCTATTTCTTGTCCTCTTTTTACCTTATCTCCTTTCTTTACCATAATGGTGTTGAGGTGAGCATAACGTGTCATATAGCCATATCCATGGTCGACGAGGATGTTGTTGCCGTAACCGTTTTTGTTCTTTTCTACTTTTTTTACGACGCCATCGCCTGTGGCGTAAATTCCTGTTCCGATGGGACCGCTGAAGTCGATACCTCCATGAAATTTCGTCACCTTATAAAACGGGTCAGTACGTTGTCCGTAATGCGATGAGATTCTGTATATGTCGGTGTCTTTTACGGGCATGATGGCTGGAATACAGGCGAGCATCTCCGACTTGTTCTTCGCCATCTCGTAAATCTCGTCAAAAGATTTCGACTGAACGTAAAGCTGACTTGAAAGTACGTCGATTCTTTTGGCTGTGTTAATGACCATGTCTGAATTGACGTAGCCGTCTAATGCCACATAACGGTTGGAACCTCCATAACCCGCTTTTCTCACTGATGAAGGAATTGGTTCCGATTCAAAGATTACCCTGTAAATGTTGTCGTCCCGTTCCTCCATTTCGCCTAACAACAAATCTATTTCGTCAATTTTGTCGTTCATGATGTCGTATTGCAACCTGAGATATTCTATCTCTCGCGCCTGCATCCTCTCGGTTGGCGAACCGAAGAAATTCTGAATCAAGATAACTATGAGAAATGCTGTTGCACCCGTAGATAAAAGATATAAGACAACACTCCAGAATCTCTTCTTTTGCGATGTCTTATATTCTTCGTATTCAAGTGTCTGTGGATTGAAGATGTATTTCTTTTTTGCCATTCTCAGAATTTTGTCTTTATATGAAAAATATTCTATTAATTCTGCAAAAATAATATTTTTTTGAACTAAATTTGCAAAAATTTTTTTCGATTAAATATTTAACACATTATTATATATGAAAGCAAGTGAAATTCGTAACAGCTTCTTGAAATTTTTTGAATCTAAACAGCATCTCATAGTGGCATCGGCTCCTATAGTGGTTAAAAATGACCCTACTTTGATGTTTACTAACGCAGGTATGAATCAGTTTAAAGATGTCTTCCTCGGCAACGCTCAATATAAATCTAACAGAGTCGCCGACATACAAAAATGTCTTCGCGTGTCGGGAAAACATAACGACCTTGAAGAAGTAGGTCGCGACACTTATCATCATACTATGTTCGAGATGATGGGCAACTGGTCGTTCGGCGATTATTTCAAAAAGGAAGCTATCGCTTGGGCTTGGGAATTTCTTACTGAAGTGTTGAAAATCGACAAGAATAAATTGTACGTCACTGTCTTCGGCGGCGACGCTAAAGATAACTTAGAACCAGACAACGAAGCCTTTGAATTCTGGAAAGAACATATCGACGAGTCGAGAATAATTTACGGTAGCAAGAAAGACAACTTCTGGGAAATGGGCGACCAAGGTCCTTGCGGTCCATGTTCTGAAATACATATCGACATCCGCGATGAAGAACAACGTAAACTTGTCGATGGTAAAGAGTTAGTAAATAAAGATAATCCGGAAGTGATCGAGATATGGAACCTCGTATTTATGCAGTTTAACCGTATGGCTAACGGCAGCCTCGTGAACCTCGCAGCAAAACATATCGACACAGGAATGGGATTTGAACGTCTCGTCCGCGTCATTCAAAACAAGAAATCAAATTATGACACCGACGTATTCACTCCGTTAATTAATAAGGTTGCTGAACTTTCTGGTAAAGAATACGGCAAAGAAGAAATGGTAGACATTGCGATGCGTGTCATCTCCGACCACTTACGCGCTGTAAGTTTCGCTGTCGCCGACGGTCAGCTTCCTTCTAACAACGGCGCGGGTTATGTGATACGCCGCGTCTTACGTCGCGCTGTACGTTATGGCTACACATTCTTAGGTTTCACAGAGCCTTTCGTTTATAGAATCTTACCAGTCTTGGTTCAAGAAATGGGCGAACAATATCCGGAATTGAAATCGCAACAAGAATTGGTTGCTAAGGTCATCAAAGAAGAAGAAACTTCATTCTTGAGAACCTTGTCGCAAGGCATCAGACGTTTCGAGTCTTATATCGAACAAAATCCAGATGCTAAAGTCATCGACGGCGCTTTCGCATTCGAACTCTTCGATACTTACGGTTTCCCTGTCGATTTGACAAACCTCATGGCTGAAGAGAAGAATCTTACTGTCGATATGGAAGGTTTTAAAAACAATCTTGAAGAACAGAAAAACCGTTCCCGTAAGGCCGCTGAGAAATCGTCAGGCGACTGGGTCGTTGTTGTTGAAGATGACAAAGCAACAGAGTTTAAAGGTTATAACGAACTGACGACTACATCGAAGATTATGCGTTACAGAGAAGTCATCGCTAAGAATAAGAAACATTATGAAATAGTCCTCAACGCTACTCCTTTCTATGCTGAGATGGGCGGTCAGGTCGGCGACATCGGTACTTTGACATCAGAAGATGAAGTGTTAAAAGTTCTTAACACTGTTAAAGAAAACGATTTGATTATTCATATCACAGATAAGATTCCAACAAATCCTGAGGCTGAGTTCACAGCTGTTGTCGATGTGAAGAGAAGAAAGAAGATTGAAGCTAACCACACGACAACTCACTTGATGCATGCCGCTTTACGTCAGGTTCTCGGCAATCACGTCGAACAAAAAGGTTCGTTGGTAAATGACGAGAGATTACGTTTCGACTTCAGCCATTTCTCAAAGATGACAGACGAAGAGATTAAGGAAGTTGAGCGCATCGTCAACGAGAAGATCAGAGAAGATATTTTGAACAACACATACGAAAACGTTCCTATCGAAGAAGCTAAGAACATGGGAGCTATGGCTTTGTTCGGAGAGAAATACGGCGACCATGTGAGAGTCGTTGCCTTCGATAAAGAGTATTCTGTTGAACTTTGTGGCGGTACACACATCGCATCGACAGGTCGCATCGGTTCTTTCAAGATTTTATCAGAAGGTGCCATCGCTGCTGGCGTACGTCGTATCGAAGCTGTAACAGGTGAGGAAGTGATGAACTATTTGGATCATCAGATTGAACAGATTTCTAAGATAAAAGAAATCGTCAAGACATCAGGCGACTTGATTAAGGCGATAGAAAATCTCAACGCACAAAATCAGACATTACAGAAGAAGGTAGAGCAGATGATGCACGACAAAGCCGTTGCTGAAGCACGTAGCATCTACAACACTGCTGTCGATTATGAAGGACGTAAGTTGATTGTTGCTAAAGTTGAAGCCGACGTAAACCAGATGAGAACCATCGCTACATCAGTCAAGGAGTTGGATGCAGAAGCCATCTTGATTATGGGCGGTATTTTTGAAGCCAAGCCAGCATTATGCGTGATGATACCACAGTCGTTAGTTGATGAACGCAAGTGGGATGCAGGCGCCATGATCAGAGAAGCTGCCAAAGAAATTCAGGGCGGCGGTGGCGGTCAGAAGACACTCGCTACAGCAGGCGGAAAAAATGTCGATGGCATAGAAAAAGCTATCAACATATTGAAAAATTTCTTATCTTTGTAAGAAGTAAAATGTAATAGAGACGTAGAAACATGCGTCTCTATTACTTAATTTATTAACCAATAAACTAAAATATTATGAGTAAAATTTCAATCAGATTTTTCAATGATCGTGAAGTTCGTGCCGTGTGGGACGAAGAAAATTCCAAGTGGTGGTTTAATGTTGTGGATATAATAGGCGTTTTAAATGAACAGGACGATTATACCAAGAACAGAAATTACTGGAAGTATCTAAAAAATAAATTGCGAAAAGAGAACGACCAGTTGGTTAGTCGCACTAACCAACTCAAATTAACAGCTTCTGATGGAAAGAGGTATTTAACAGATACTCTCGATAGTGATGGAGTTATCGCCTTGGCAAAGAATTTCCCAAACAGTCGCTCAAATGAATTCCTCGATTGGTTTTTATACAGCGACAATACCATTGACGGACAAAGTAAAAAGAAAGCCTACACCTTGTTTGAAAGTGGCTTATTGGATAGCCTCGAAGTGGGAAGCATGAAATGTCTTCAGCAGATTCATGCCTATTTGTTCGGAGGGCTTTACGATTTCGCTGGAAAGATAAGAACCAAGAATATCAGTAAGGGCGGATTCACTTTTGCGCCATGCCAGTATTTTGACATTACTTTGAGAACTATTGAGAATATGCCAGAGACAACATTCGACGAGATTATGGATAAATATATCGAGATGAATGTGGCGCATCCTTTCATGGAAGGCAATGGACGAAGCACGAGAATATGGCTCGACTTGATGCTGAAACGTTCATTAAAGAAATGTGTCGATTGGAGCCGTATCAACAAGAATGATTATCTCAACGCGATGAGCATAAGTCCTGTTGATGGGACAGAGATAAAGAGCTTGGTTGAAAACGCCTTGACGAACAAAATCAACGACAGAGAGATCTTTATGAAAGGAATAGATTATTCGTATTATTACGAGGAGCAGTGAGAACTTAATTGACAATGGATAAGTTCGTAATCAAAATAAATTATGAATTATGCATTATGAATTATGAATTGCATCAGTGTCTCATTAAAAACTCCACGAGTTTCTGTGTAGCTCTACCTCTGTGGGAAATCTTGTTTTTCACTTCCATTGGCATCTCTGCGAAAGTCTGATCGAAGCCGTCAGGTAAAAATATCGGGTCGTAGCCGAAGCCTTTTTCTCCGTGTTGTTCCTTGGTGATGACGCCTTCCACTTTTCCTTCAAAGAGATATTGTTCTCCGTTGAGGTTAAGAGCTATCACTGTCTTGAAGCGAGCCTTACGGTTTTCGACACCTTCTAAGGCTTCTAAAAGTTTATTAACATTATCTTGATAAGAACAGCCTTCGCCTGCGTAACGTGCCGAATAAACGCCAGGAGCTCCGTCTAAAGCATCGACTTCCAATCCGGTGTCGTCAGCGAAACAATCGATATGATAATTGTTTGTGACGTAATTAGCCTTAATGATGGCGTTGTCTTTTAATGTCTCTCCATCTTCAACAATATCTTCATGGCAGTTGATGTCGTGAAGTCCTAAGATGTTAAAATCTTTTAAGATAGCTCTAAGCTCTTCCAATTTATGAGCGTTGTGAGTTGCGAAAACTAAATCTTTCATATTTTCTAAGTCAACGGACAATAGTCAATAGTCTTTGTCCATAATTTTATTTATTATTATTTTTTTCTATTTTTCATTTTATAGTCAACATTCGCTGGAAGTCAGATGTGGTTGAAGTCTGTTGTCCGTTGTCTGTTGACTGTTGTCTTTTACAAACTCCAGTCGATAGGTTTGATATTATGATTTATTAAATATTCATTTGTTTTAGAAAAATGATGGCATCCGAAGAAACCACGTGATGCGGATAGGGGAGAAGGGTGAACAGTTTTCAGTATGAGATGTTTGTTATGGTCGATGAGGTTTTCTTTAGCGATGGCATAGTTTCCCCAGAGTATGAAAACGAGGTTTTGTTTTTTGTCGGACAGTGCTTTTATAGCTGCGTCGGTGAAACGTTGCCAGCCTATTTTAGCGTGAGACGCGGCTTCATGGGCTCTTACTGTTAGAGAAGCGTTTAGAAGTAAGACGCCTTCTTTTGCCCATTTTTCTAAATTTCCATTCATTGGGATAGGAATATTTAAGTCTTGATTTAATTCCTTAAAGATATTTTGCAGACTTGGCGGTTTCTGTATTCCGTCTGGAACTGAGAATGCCAGTCCGTGAGCTTGTCCATCGTTATGATATGGGTCTTGACCTAAGATAACGACTTTAACATTATCGAATGGCGTAAGATTAAAAGCGTTGAATATAAGTGGTGATGGTGGGAACACTATATGACGTCTCTTCTCCTCAATGAGAAAATTCTTAATCTCAATGAAGTATGCCTGTTCAAATTCATTTTTCAGTACCTCGTACCATTTTTCCTCGATGTCAGGTTTCTTTATCAGTGTCATTAAAATTTATTTTGTAAATAATGTACAAATATCGATAAAATATCGTTACTTTGTAAAAGAAAAAATAATAATAATATAATAGTTCAGATAATGAAAAAGTTTCTTTTGTTGGTTATCACCGTGTGTTTCTTAGGAGCAGTTTTAAGTTCGTGTCATCAGACGCAGTCATGTCCTGCCTACAACAGTTATAAGCATTATCAAAAGGAGAATGCTTTTTAACATTTACAGTGTTCGGAATAATTTATTAGTGTTTTTATGACATAAAAAAAGAGCATCGATTGATGCTCTTTTTTATTATATGCGATACTTAATTAGTATACCAAAATTTTTGTTGTGTTAGAAACTGTACCAGCTTGTACTCTTACGATATATGTTCCTGATGTGAGACCATTGACATTGAAGTTAGCTGAGTGAGAACCTTCTCCGTATGTTCCTAATACTTGATTCATAACCATACGACCTGATAAGTCATAAACTTGCATTGTAACCTGAGCTTTGTCAGCAACATTGAAGTTTATTGTTGCGTCACTTACGATTGGGTTAGGGAAGATATTCATTTCAAATGATTGTGACATTGTTGGTTCTTCAATGCCAAGTTCACTTCCTGATACGAGGTAGTTGTCGCATCTGTATAAACCTCTACCGTATGTTGCGATGTATATCATGCCTTCATTGTTGATACCTGGATAAGTTATTGTTGTAATGTCACCAATTTCATCAACTAAATATACGTAAGCATTGTCATGATTTGCTTGTAATTGTTGTTTGATTTCCATTACAGGGACGCCTGTGATGGCTGTTGGTTTCCAAGTGTTCATATCATCTGATGTATAGACACCATTTTCAGTTCCGACGAATACTTTACCAGTTGTGCTCTCTATTAAACTTGAATATACAGGAGCTTGAGTAGGGCTTGTTACAGCTGAGAATGTAGCACCGTCTGTTGCATGGAAGATGTAATTTTCATTACCGTAGTTACCCAATGTAACGATTACTTCATTTGCATCATTAGGATTGATAGCGATGCTTGTGATAGCTTGACCATTGAATACTGTTCCGTCCATTTCTTCGAATGTGATAACGCTTGGTATTGCAGGTACTGCAGGGATTGAGTCTGTTCCATCTACACCAGGTACGGCTGGAACTTCTGCTTGACCTATTGCAGCCAATTCTGTAACAGCGTCAGTCAAACCTGTTGCTTTATACAATTTACCTTCTATTGTACCTACGTATGCGATGTCGCCGTCTGCTGATATTGTAAGTGCATTTGGAATACCAGTGATTGAACCGATTTGCCACCATCTTGCTACTTCATTGAATACTAACGCATCTCTTGTCATAAAAACTTTACCTTCAACAGCGACTACCATTGTTGAAGAAATGATGTCTTGTACTTCTATTGAATCGCCGGCTGCCAATGGAGCCTCAAGTATATACTCGAATGGATATTCCGAGTTATGGCTTCTTAGCTGTATTTTATCACCAGCAGGAATTGCCAATGTGTCTCTGTTGATATATTTTGCAAATTCAACAGCTTTAGTATCGTTATAATTTTCGAAAAGTGCTATAGGTGTTCTGAAAGCGTTGGTATTGACGATAGCTGGTTTATAAGTTGAACTTGATGATTGTTCTGTTGCTGAGTAAGCGAAGTTTTCTTTGTCATAGTCGTAACCTGCTGTTTGTGTTCTCATCAATGGAGTTCCTACTGCATTGGAACCTGTTGTAGTGACGAACATTATCTGAGGATTGATAGTTGAAATAGCACAAGGACCACCTGCTTTTGTATAATCGAATGAACCGTATGTTTCAGCTGCATTTGTAGTTGCGATATCATTAGGATAGATGGCGTTTCCTTCTGTGATGCTGTTTGTTGTTGGGTCACCAAAAACATTGATTGTACCATGATCGAGAGATCCTCCTAATGTCATATTGTTATCACCAGCGAAACCGACACTGAACATTCTTGCTACAGATGTGTGATTTTCAGCATTGATCATATAACGGTTGCAGCCTTCAAATTGGTAACCGGCAGCCGCACTGCATGTGCCTTTGAAGATACCACCTTCGCTACCTACGAAAAATTCATTTACATTAGCTGGGTTGAAAGTGATTTCTTGGATGCCATAGTGAATGTATTGGTAGTTGTAGTAGAATGCGCCTCCTGATTGTGCGATTTGGAATCCGGCACCGCTTGATATACATTCCATTCTGAAGATGCCTTCGCCAAATACGTCTCTCATAACCCATAAGTTCTGACCACCGATTAAAACTTTTCTTGGGTCATTAGGATATACTTTCATGGCATTGTCTAACATACCACGTGAACCGAATATGTCGTACATTGCAGTTGCTGTATAGGCTGTTTCCCAAGTCTCACCGTGATTACTTGTATAATATATGTTACCTGTTTCGCTTGAATTTTTCAGATAGGCAACATAGATATAGTTGTGATCTGATGGAGATACAGCAATAATTTTATATGTGTCTTCTGCAGGTAACATGTTCTCTTCACCAGTTGTGATTGCTACAAATTCGTCATTATCATCTTGCATGTAGACATCACTTCCGATGACAGCGATGAGTTCACCATCTGAGCATACTTCGATACCGAATGCTTCACCTTCTTTGATGTTAGATGCAGTGTTGCCTTCAATCGACATGATACCTTCGTTTGTTGCTGCATAAACCTTGTTTCCGTAAACAGCCATATCATTGACGAATGCTACTGATGATGTGTTTTCAACAGGTGTTTCGCTGCCCAATTTGTAAATACCTGTACCAACGAAACTTGTTTCATAATTGAGTTCTGACAATCCGTTTTGGTTGTGCGCTCCACGACCGTCACCTGTACCGATGTAGATTGTGCCGTCTTCTGTTTGGACCATACAACTTACCATTAAGTTCTGGCTTACAGAAGCCCATGTGATGCCGCCGTTAGTAGTCTTGAACACGCCGCCACCCATTGTACCGATGTAAATGGTTTTGTTTGTCGCATCTTGATTGTCATAAACAATACCTCTTGTCAATGAACCGTAATTATCTGGTCCTAATGAAGTCCAATTTAATTCACCATCTCTTGATTGTGAATTTTTTGTTGCTTCAAGCATCCATGCCGGATCGATTAAACCTGTCTCCTGATTTGCACGGATACTCTTCATAAACGATTGTGCAGTAGTTTGTGATGTGCTTCTAGGATCGTATTTTCCAGAATCACCATTTGCACTAACTACAAAACTTGTTTGCGCTAAGATAATGATAGTCAAAAGCAAACTAATTGGTAAAAATCTTTTTTTCATATCGCCTAATTTAGATATTTATTACTATTTATAATTCACCGTTTAAGGGTGCTAAATTACTATATTTTTTGAATACACGCAAGTAATTTTGTGTAAAAAAAATATTTTTTTTTATATCGTCCTACGTTGATTTTGATTGTCTTCGGCAAAGTTTGAATTATCAAATACTTATCTTAATATTTGATGATTGTTGATGATGGCAGCCAACCTACACTTCCGTTAGCGATCTTTATCTTTTCCCATTCTCCGGTTTTGTCTAAGATTTTCACTTTCGAACCTTCATGCAAAACGAAAAGGTCGACACTTGATGATGATGGCGAACTTTTTACAGTAATGGTCGGTGAAACGATAATACCTTCATTATTACTCCTCATATAGTTGTATTTTTTTGTCGTAATACTAAAGGTGATTATTGTCAGCAATATAAGTGTGATGCATAAAAAGAACATGCTTTTTTTCAATATTCGGGTCCTTGCTGTCAAGTATAAAAATAAAGACAACAGAAGGAAACCAGTGACGATTAATGAGATGATCGACCATGTTTTGAGTGTAAATAGATTGCTGAAATTATTCCACCATGTTTTTATGAAAATCTCAGGAACAGGCTCGATCTTATCACTTATGAATGCTTTGGCGATTTCAATATTGTGTTTTGTATCCTCATTGTTTGGGTCTAATTTTAATGATTTCTCATAATAATATATTGCCTTCGGATAATTCCTTATTTTATAGTAGCTGTTTCCTAGATTATAATATAGTTCTGGCGATGAATATCCTTTGTTGACGATACTTTCGTATACAATGACAGCTGAATCGTAAGCGTTCTGGTTGTATAACTCATTGGCTTTAATAAATAATTCATCCGGATTTTGAGCTTTCACTTCTGGGCATAATAAGCCTCCGATGAAAAGCATTATCACTATTATGGGTGTTGTGGTCTTCATGTCCTTTATTTTAAAAGTTTCTCTGATTTTGTTATTAACTCGATACCTTTTTGATATAAGTCGTCCATCTTTTTATTAGGGTCGCCTGGGGCAAATCTCGCAAATTCACAGTTGTTTAATAATTCAATGAATTCGTTGACTATATCTTCACTCACGTTCTTGCTTAACATCATTTCTTTTACAGTCTCCATTGATAATTGCGATCTGACTATGTTTAATTTGTCTGAAATATATCCCCATAATGCCTGCGATAATTCCTCATAAAAACTATTTTGATTGTTTATCTTCAAGAAATTGTATGCGTTGGTCAATCGCTTCTTTGCAACTTTCGTGGCTTGTTTGTTTCTCGCTAATCCTTGGTCTTTGTTGAACTGGACTTTTCTTTTAAAGATCACGAGTGCTATCAGGAAAATGGCAAGCATCATACATAATATAATAATGTATGTTGTCGACATATAGAAAGTCACTCCTGTAATGGTTAGCTTGTTGTTGTTGCTGTCATTGATATGTCGGATATCGTTGCCCAAATATTTGATGTCGGCCTGACCTGGTGTATAGACAATATTGTTGCTCGAATTACCATCACCTTTGTTAACTTTTATGTGCTGAGCTTCAGACTTTAATGTTTCGTATCTCTCCAACGAGGTGTTAAAGTATGAGAACTCTATTTCGTTCAATGTGAAATCACCTGAGACTCTTGGGATAACAATATATTCTGCCTTTTTGCTTCCGCTTATCCCTAATGCATTGTCTTTTATTGATGAGGTTATTTTGGGATCGTATACTTCGAAATCAGGAGGAAATGTTGGTTTAGGCAATTCTAATAATTCTATGTTGCCCTTGCCTGATACGGTTAACGTTAATGTAAATGCTTCGTTGACTTTAAGTTCATTTTTATCTATCTTGGATGTGAATGTGAACTGACCGACAGCACCCTTGAAACTTTGTGGTTTGTTAGCTGTGGGTAAAGGCATCACTTCTATTGTAATTGGTTGTGACTTAATGTCTTTTTTGACGTTGGTGTAAGTGGTTCCAAAAACGTCACCAAAGAAGTCTTCAAAAGGATCGTATGTTTGAGACCTATTCCTTTGTTGTCTTATTTGTGCTAAACAGGTTATGTCAAGAGGATCAATTGTTAGAGTGCCAGACTTTTGTGGGAATAATACTATCTCTTGTATAGTGGCGACATTGTATTGCCTACCATCCTTCATGACAGACGATTGCTGAAGTGTGCCGTTATTGTCAGTGATGTCTTTTGTCCAGAATCCGGAATACGACGGAGCTTTGGAAACAGATAGTTGGGAAATTGGTATATTGTAAAACAAACGGTAGGTTAACATGATTTGTTCTCCTATGTAAGCCTTTCTCTTGCTTGGAATAGCTTCCATGAAGATTTCTTTTGAACTGCTCGTTGTTTGGGAACTGTTGTTCACGTTGTCATTTCCAGATCTGTATGTATTTCCGTTTGATGAAGCAACTACGTTTATTTCACATGGTTCGCTCGTGATCCTTTTTTTATCTACAGTAATTGATGCTTGTGGCATGGTGAAATTACCTTCTTTGATGGCTCTGAGATGAAAAGAATATGTCTGTGTGTTTGTCTTTGTAACAGAGCCATTTATAATCTGAACACTGGAACTCGTCGATGAGAACGGTCCGCCTATAACTTCAAAGTTTGTAAAGTTTGGAGTTCTGAAATCTTTTCCATCACCGTTCAACTCATACGACACCTGAAATTGCTCGCCAACTGAGACCTGTTTTTTACAAATTGTTTTGAAAGTAACATCGCTTTGAGCCTGAATAGAATACAAAGCAATGAACATAATTACCATTATATTAAAGAGCTTATTTTTCATCTTTATAAATTTTATTGCAAAAATAAAACCTTATTTAATATTACCAATCTTTTAATGACCTTCTTTTTTGCATCTTAGATGCTTTTTTGTCATTCATTTCTTCCATTGTTTCTTTCTCTTGATTCTCGAGAGCTTTTAACATTCGCTCAGCATCTTCTTTTGAAAGTTCCTGCTGTTGTTGCTGCTGCTGTTGTTGCTGCTGTTGATCTTGTTGCTGTTGATCTTGTTGCTGTTGCTCTTGTTGTTGCTCTTGTTGCTGCTCTTGTTGCTGCTCTTGTTGCTGCTCTTGTTGCTGCTCTTGCTGTTGTTGATCTTGCTGATTTTGCTGTTGATTCTGTTGCTGTTGTTGAATCATTTTCCAGCGGGCATATTCAAGATTATACCTTGCATCCTCATCGTTTGGATTGAGTTTCAGGGAATTTTTATATGCCTCGAAGGCTTCTCCATATCTTTCCTGTGCCATCAAAGTGTTACCTAAATTGTAATATGCGCCAGATTCAATTTCTTTAGATGTTTCTCTTTTTGTCAATTCTGAGAAGTTTTTTTCAGCATCTTCATAGTTACCTTGCGAATATAAAGCATCACCTAAATTGAATTGTGCTTTTGGATTGTAATCTTTATCCAATGATTTTCTGTATTTTATTTCGGCTTCCGAATAGCTGCCTTTCTTGAAGTCATTGTTTCCTTGTCTGATAAGGGCTTTGTCATTTTGTGCTTGTGCGCAGAAACAAGCTGAGACAAAGAAAAAACAGATGCATATTTTACTTATCGTTTTCATTTCTCGGATCAAAAAAGTTAAATTTGGATTCCCATTCCTTCTTGCTGGAAGAAGTCATAATTTCTATGATTAAAAGTATAATTGCGACACCCAAAAACCATTGAAATTGGTCTTCGTAGTCTGTGAAGACTTTAGATTCAATTTCTGATTTTTCCGTCTTATTTATGTTATCTATTATTTCATCCAAGCCGACGTTGGAGTTGCTGGCTCTTCTGTATATACCGTCTCCAATTTCTGCTATTTGGCGTAACATATTGTCGTCTAATTTAGTGATGACGATTTTTCCTTCGTTGTCTTTTTTATATCCAGTTCGTTTGCCATATTGGTTGTATAGTGGGATAGGAGCGCCTTCTTCTAATCCCATACCAATTGTGTATAATTTAATGCCTAATTTAGCGGCTTCTTGAGCGGCCTTGATTGCATCGCCATTCTCGTGATCTTCTCCATCGGATATGACGATAATTGCTTTGTTGTATTCGCTGTTGCCGAAAGATTTTATTGCCAAATTAATTGCTGTCCCAATTTCAGTGCCTTGTGAAGGAATCAAACTGGTGTTGATGGTTGATAAGAATAACTTTGCCGCTGCGTAGTCGGTCGTAATTGGTAATTGTACGTATGCATTACCGGCAAATACTATTATTCCTATCCTATCGCCATTAAGTTTGTTTATTATATTGTTGATTGCTTGTTTGGAACGTTCAAGACGGCTCGGAGCTATGTCTTCAGCATTCATCGAATTTGAGATGTCGATGCAGAACATCAAATCGATGCCTTCTCGTTTGGATTCCTCCATCTTAGATCCTGTCTGTAAATTCGCGGATGCGAGGATGCCAAGAATAATAACCATCATAAACAATATAAACTTTATGTTGCTTCTTCCATTTGATGCCAAAGGTATGAGGAATTCCATGAATTTTTCGTTGGCAAATCTCTTGAATTGTCGTTTGTTGATGATTCTGATAGAAACATAGATGGCAATCAATACAGGTATGACCAATAGCCAATATAGATATTCTGGATGTTCAAATCTTAAAATATGTGTTTCCATACTACTTCAATTATTCTGTTATTGATTTGAAAATCGTGTTCTTTAATATGAAGGATAGTAGCAATAAGAACAGACCTAACATTACAAGCGGATAGAATTCTTCATGTAATCTTTTGAATTCATTTACTTGTATTTTTGAACGTTCCATCTTATCGATCTCTGCGTAGATCTGCTCAAGTTTCTCCTTTGATTCCGCACGGAAATATTTACCTCCTGTTTCGGTTGCAATTTGTTGTAGTAATTCATCGTTAATCGTTACAGGAACTTGCTGATACTGAATTCCCCCAAAAGGTGTTTGTGTAGGATAGGGGGCTGTGCCTCTTGTTCCTGCACCTATGGTGTAAACTCTTATACCAAATAATTTTGCCATTTCCGCTGCTGTTGATGGGTCGATGGAACCGGCATTGTTATCACCGTCTGTTAGCAAAATTACAACCTTAGAAATGGCTTCGCTGTCTTTAAGTCGACTTATTGCAGATGCTAATCCGTCGCCTATAGCGGTGCCGTCTTCTAACATTCCGCATTTCATGTCTTGTAACATGTTGAGCATCATACCGTGATCTGTCGTCAGTGGAACTTGCGTAAATGTTTCTCCACTAAAAACTACAAGACCCATTCTGTCGTTTGGACGTCCTTTGACAAACTCTGAAGCAACAGATTTGGCTGCTTCTAATCTGTCAGGTTTAAGGTCAGCCGCGAGCATACTGCTGGAAATATCCATCGCCAATACAATGTCAATACCTTCAACATTGACCTCTTTATTTTTTGAACTGCTTTGTGGTCGGGCTAATGCTATGATAAACAATGCTAATGCACATATTTCTAAAACAAACACAATATGTCTGAGATATGATTTCCACGATTTAGGCAGTTCGCTGAAAAATCCAGTGTCAGAGAAACGGACGTATGCTTGCTGTTTATTGCGGCTAAATATGTACCATAATATTAATAATGGTATTATAATCAATCCTAAAAGGAAATATGGCGATGCAAATTCGATAGAATTCATTTTGATTCCTCCATTTCTTGATTTGCTGGTTCCTCCTTTTCTGCTTCGTGTTTTCTAATCTTTGCTTCTTCAACTCTTCTTCTTTCCATCTCCTGGTGGAAAATATAACTCTCTTCAACGAAAGTGTTTATGTTGTTGAATGCAGTTTCGTTTTCTTTCGGATTAGGGTTAGCTTTTGCGAATTTAACGAGGTCGGCAGTTATAAGAGTGTTTTCAAACTTACTGATGATTGTCTTGTCGATGTCTAATTTTTTGACTTCCATAAGTATATCGTCAGACGTCATTTCAACGGCATCAATACTAAATTGTCCTTCAAGATATTCTCTCACTATATCAGTTAAATCCGTGTAATATTCCTTTGATTTCCCTGATTGCCATAGATTTGAATCCTTAAGTTGAGATAATTTTTCGCGTGCGGTAATGATGGCAGGAATACTCGGCGCAATGTCCTCTTCTTCTTTCTTTTCTTTATTCTTTGCACGCCTGATGAGATGTATCGTTAACAGTACCAATGCTGCTAAAATAATAGCACCTCCGATAAATGGTGTAGTCTCTATGAACGTGATGTTCTGTTTTATCGGCATTTTGATCGGCTTGTAAGCCGTTGTTGTATCTATAGATACTGGTTCTACGTAAACATACATATACTCCGTAAAACATTTCTCAGTAGCGGTGTCGTTGGCAGATTTAGAATATTTTATTCCGATCGGTGGAATTTCAATATATCCAGTGTCAAAACTTGCTAAGGTTAAAGTCTGTGAAACGATCACGTTATTGTTGATAGGAGTGCTGCTAATTTCACTCCTTTTTATAATCTCTATGTTTTTACTTAATGTGTCTTTAAAGATATCCCAATCAATTACATAGCTATTAGGTATATTGACATCAATTTTATAATTGAAGGGCTGACCTGCAAAAACGCTGTCTCTGTCGATGCTTCCGTTGGCGTAGATGTTTTGTGCAAAACAATTGTTAAGTTTTGTTGTCATTATCATCGCCAATATGATGCTTAATATGTACGATTTCCATCTCATCGTCTTGATTCTCTTTTCTTAAATAACTGCATTAATGGTTTAACATAATCTATATCTGTATAAATCAGAGTGTTGTCGATGCCATTGTTAGCAAAGATCTTGTTGAGCCTAATTGATTCAGATTGGATATGCTTTTGATATGCCTCGTTCCATGAACTCATTGATGTGTCGATCCATACATCTTTGTTGGTTTCAGAATCTCTGAATTTTACAAGTCCGATTTTAGGAATTACCAATTCTCTTTTATCAGTAATTCTTAAACAAACTAAGTCATGTTTGTTAGCGGCGATTCTAATCTGTTGGTCGAATGGCTTGTTTGATATAAAATCTGAAATTAAGAAAGCTGTGGTACGCTTCTTTATTGCACTTGTCAGGAAACGTAATCCCTCACCGATATCAGTGCCCTTATGTTGTGGTGTAAATGTTACTATCTCTCTGATAATACGTAATATATGACTCGATCCTTTTTTGGGAGGAATAAACTTCTCAATCTGGTCGCTGAAGAAGATCACCCCAACCTTGTCATTGTTCTGTATTGCGGAGAATGCTAAAACGGCTGCTAATTCGGCAGTAAGATCTCGCTTAGATATATTGACGGAGCCAAAGTCGTTTGAACCAGAGACATCAATTAGTAACATGACAGTCATTTCTCTTTCTTCTTCGAATACCTTGACAAAAGGTCGGTTGAAACGAGCCGTTACATTCCAATCTATATTACGAATGTCGTCACCATATTGATATTCACGAACTTCACTGAAGGTCATACCACGCCCTTTGAAAGCACTATGATATTGACCTGAAAAAATATTGTTGGTCAAGCCACGTGTCTTAATCTCGATTTTTCTAACCTTTTTAAATAGTTCGTTTGTTTCCATAATTCAATAAATCACGGCACTTCAACAATGTTTAAAATCTCATTGATAATTTCTTCTGTCGTTATATTCTCAGCTTCTGCTTCGTATGTCAAACCGATACGGTGTCTCATTACGTCAGGTGCTACAGCGCGAACATCTTCTGGGATGACATAACCGCGGCGTTTTATAAAAGCGTATGCCTTAGCAGCCATAGCTAAATTGATAGTAGCACGTGGCGATCCTCCGTAACTGATGAGGTTAGCAAACTTCTTTAATTTATAATCGTTTGGATAACGTGAAGCAAAAACGATGTCGGTGATGTAGTTTTCTATTTTTTCGTCAAGATATACTTCTCGACAGACTTTCCTTGCATTCAGAATTTCTTTTGTGGAAGTAACAGGCTTTACTTCTGGATAATCTTTGTTGATATTCTGACGAAGAATGATCTTTTCTTCTTCCTTTTTAGGATAGTCTATTATGACCTTTAACATAAAACGGTCGACCTGTGCTTCTGGAAGCGGATATGTACCTTCTTGCTCTATCGGGTTCTGTGTCGCCATTACGAGGAACGGGTCAGGTAGTGCGAAAGTGCTTTCTCCAATGGTGACTTGATGTTCCTGCATAGCTTCTAATAATGCGCTTTGTACCTTGGCTGGCGAACGGTTGATTTCATCGGCTAATACGAAATTAGCGAAAACAGGTCCCTTACGAACTATGAACTCTTCGTTCTTCTGACTGTAAATCATAGTACCAATCAAGTCGGCTGGTAAAAGGTCCGGAGTGAACTGGATACGGCTGAAATCTGCATCGATAATGCTTGATAATGTTTTGATGGCAAGTGTCTTAGCCAATCCAGGAACGCCTTCAAGAAGAATGTGACCATTTGATAATAAACCAATAAGCAATCTTTCTGTCATGTGTCTCTGACCGACTATAACCTTGCTCATTTCAAGATTAATGAGGTCGATGAAATGGCTTTCATTCTTAATTCTTTCGTTAAGTTCACGAATATCTGTCTCTATCATTTTGACTGTTTTTTTGTATTATTAATATGTGCAAAATTAACAAGTTTTTGTCGATTTTATTGTATTTATTTTGACAAAAATTTATAATCTGAGTTTCGAACAATGACTTGTTTAGTATACGACTCATCGCTCGAAACTCGAAGCTGTTCGCTAATTTGGACAATATTCACTTAATTGTTGCATTAGTTTCTTTCTGCTATAGAAGATTCTGCTTTTTACGGTTCCAATTGTAAAATGTAGACAATCAGCGATTTCCTTGTATTTGTATCCTTCGTTGTACATGTCAAAGGCGCGTCTGAATTCTTCGTCCAATTGTTTTATTCCTTTCTCTAATTCAATTGCGTTCAGGATGGACTCTGGATCTGTGTCGGTATGCGAATTACTGATATTTAAATAGTAAAGATCTTCTGTCTGGTCGATGATGGTGTTCGCTTTTTTGGTTCTTCGATAGTTATTAATGAATATGTTTTTCATGATGGTATAAACCCATGCCTTGAAATTGTTGTGATTGACGTATTTCTCCCTGTAGATTAATGCTTTGAGAAATGTCTCTTGTGTTAAGTCTTTGGCGTCGTCTTCGTTGCCGGTCAGTTGTTTTGCAAATGTTTCAAGATTGCCTTGAAGATTTGTCAGATTGGTGTTGAATTCAATTGTTGTCATTTTGATGTTGTTTTTGTGTTTAAAATTGGGTTGTTTTTTGTTGTTGCGAGTGCAAAAATAATATACAATTTTTATTTGTCAATACCCTTCTATGGCAATCTGACCCCATAATGACCGTTTTGTTTTCTATTGGATTGATTTATTGTATTTTACGAAATGTTAAAAAAATGTTAAATTTTGAAAGTTAACGGAAATTTGAAAAAGTTAACGGAAATCTTATTAAATTTTAAGGATTTTTGACATAAGTTAACGGAAATTAAGAATGCGTATTTACTTACTTCGTATTGTAAATTATGATTTGTCGATTGTTAATTATTTTTTCGTATCTTCGTAGAAAATTATTCAGAGATGATTCCATTCTTTAAAATATGTATAATAGGTTCTGGAAATGTTTCTTACACATTTTCTAATGTGTTGAAAAACAATGGTATAAATCCTAAGTATATTTTGATACGTAATGTAGATAAAATACCTGAAGTTGAGAGTCTATTTGGAGTGGAAACTGTTGCGGATTATGATATAATCTCAGACTGTGACCTGATAATTGTAGCGGTAAATGATGATTCGATAAAGGATGTGGCTTCTAATCTTAAAAATTTTAAAGGATTGGTTGTTCATACATCAGGAACACAATTTTCTTCTGTTTTAGATTGTGTTGATAATTACGGGGTTTTGTATCCTTTGCAAACATTGACAAAAGGTTTTGATGTCGATTTTAAAATGGTGCCGTTACTTATAAATGCTTCATCATCTGATAATTTGAATAAATTGAAACATCTTGCTGACTTACTTTCTGAGTTTGTAATTGAATGTTCCGACGAAGACAGGAGTTATATCCACATGAGTGCTGTTTATGTGTCTAATTTTGTGAATGTAATGTTGCAAATAGGAAATAAATTATTAGCTAACAAAGGTTTAGATGTTTCGGTGTTAAATCCTTTGGTACGTGAAACGATTAATAAATCTTTTGCATTAGGTCCGGAAAATGCTTTGACAGGTCCTGCTAAAAGAGGTGATGTGAATACTATCGACAAACATAAGTTTATGTTAAAAGACAATGTTGAAGAAAAACAGATTTACGAATTATTGACAAATTATATAATTAACAAATATTAACAAAATGAAGAATTATAAAGAAAAATTAAAAGATATTACTACTTTCATATTTGATTATGATGGTGTTATGACTACTGGTGAAGTTTTAGTGGATGGTAATGGCATTCCGTTGAGAAGTAGTGATGTTAAGGATGGCTATGCTCTCCAATTAGCAGTTCGTCTCGGATACAATGTCGCGGTTATCACTGGCGGTTATTCTGTGTCTATAGAAAAAAGAATGGCGATGTTGGGCGTTAAAGACGTCTTCGTGCGTTCTGCTAATAAAGTTGAAGTCTTGGAGAGATATATGAAAACCAATGATTTAAAGCCTGAACAAATTATGTATATGGGAGATGACTTGCCAGATTATCCTGTGATGAAAATCATCGGCTTGCCTGTATGTCCAGCCGATGCATCTCCTGAGATTAAAGATATTAGTCTCTATATCAGTAATCGTAATGGTGGTAGAGGTGCTGTTCGTGATATTATAGAACAAGTTCTGAAAGCTCAAGATAAATGGATGAAAGATTTTGCCTGTTATATTTGGTAGTTTCTGATTATGAATAAGATAAAATGTTTTTTTAAGTTAATCCGTTACTCGAATCTTTTGATGATAGCTTTAATGACGTTTTTAGTCTATTATTGCTTGATGTTACCGATGTTTAAGACTGGTATTGTCGGTGCGGTGCCTTCGTCTCCTGCGTTTATTTTGCTCGTGATTTCTTTACTTTTTATAGTCGCAGGTGGTTATGTGATTAATGATTATTTTGATGTGGAAATCGACAAGATAAACAAGCCTGATAAACTTATAGTATCAAGAGTTTTCTCCGAAAATGTCACTAAGTTTTTTTATATAACATTGACATTCTTAGGTTTACTTAGCGGATTGCTGTCAAGTATAATGATTTTGAATTCGAAGTTTTACCTGCTTTTCGCAATTTTGTTTTTGCTGGTTTGTATGCTTTATTCATATTCTGCATATTATAAAAAGAAATTAATAGTTGGCAACTTGATAGTATCCGTATCGGTTGCATTTGCTGTTTTTCTACCTTGGCTATTTGAAATATTGTATCTTTCAAATAATACACTGATACTTTATGCGGTAGGGGATACTTTGATGTTAACTTTACCTTATGTATTGATATACACTATCTTTGCCTTTTTCATGACTATGATGAGAGAGATAATAAAAGATGCTGAAGATTTTAAAGGTGATCTTGTAACTCTTTGTCGTACAATACCAATTGTATTGGGAATTAAAAAGATGAATATAATATTAGGATTTATAGTTTTTTTGTTATGTGCGGTTATACTTTATTATCAGATGGTTCTATATTACCAGCATTCTTATTTTGCTTTAAGTATTATGTTCATTATTTGGATTAGTCTACCGATTTCAATAATTAAGTTATTTAACAAAAAAGTTGATATCGATTATCATAGTTATTCGGTTTTCTTAAAAATAATTATGTTGTTAGGTGTTTTATCAATGATATTTATATAATTATGTTAACAAATTTAAAGAAATACAATATTATATTAGCTTCAAAATCTCCGAGACGTCAGGAATTGTTAAAGGGTATAGGGATTGCTTTTAACATTATGACTAAAGATGTTGATGAGTCGTATTCTAAGAATATATCTGTATATGAAGTAGCTCCTTTTTTGAGCTTGAAAAAAGCTAAAGCATTTGATGAATCGGAACTTCCTGAAAACTACATGGTTATAACAGCCGATACTGTCGTGCTTATTAATGATACAATTCTTGGTAAACCAAAAGATGATGACGACGCACGTAAAATGCTGAAGGTTTTGTCGGGGAATAAGCATTCTGTTATCACTGGAGTTACAGTTCGAACTAAAGAAAAAACAAAGACATTCTCTGTTACTTCAAAGGTTTCATTTGATGTGCTCGATGAAACTGAAATTAATTATTATGTTGATAATTTTAAGCCGTTCGATAAGGCGGGATCATACGGCATACAGGAATGGATTGGTTATATTGGAGTTAACGGCGTAGATGGTTCATATTTTAATGTTATGGGATTGCCGACGCAGAGATTGTATCAAATCTTAAAGAATTTCTGATTATGAAGATAAAGGATAGTTTTATATTGGGTGTTATTATGTCTGTGGCGATTTTTTTCGTCTTTTATGGTGTAATCAATTTTTTTACTTCTTACCCATATTTCTCGCAAAGTCGTGATTCTCTGTGGGTTTATATTATTTCACTTGTGCCAAATCTTTTGTTGTCAAGATTTATGTTGGTGAAATGGGAATATGAGTCATTGGGTAAAGGTGTGTTGTTAACTACGTTAGTGTGTATTTTATTAATAATGTATATAGTTTTGAAATGAAATATTACGTGATAGCGGGTGAGGCGTCTGGTGATCTTCACGGTTCGAATCTGATAGCCTCCATAAAGAAAAGGGATCCTCGTGCGAAGATTCGTGCGTGGGGCGGTGACCTCATGAAGGCTCAGGGTGCTACTTTGGTGAAGCATTACCGTGATTTGGCTTTTATGGGTTTTGTTGAAGTTCTTATGCATCTGAGGATTATCTTAAATAATCTTAAGTTTTGTAAAAAAGATATTTTGAATTTTGCACCAGATGCGATAATCCTTATCGATTATCCTGGATTTAATATTAAGGTGGCTAAATTCGCTCATAAACATAATATTAAGGTTTATTATTATATTTCTCCTCAGGTCTGGGCTTGGAAAAAACGTAGGGTTTATACCTTAAAAAAAGTGGTCGACAAGATGTTGGTGATCTTGCCGTTTGAGAAACCATTTTATGAAGAATATGATATGGATGTTCATTTTGTGGGACATCCGTTGCTTGATGAGATGTCAAAGTTAAAGAATGTTAACAGGAAAGTTTTTCTTAAACAGAATAATCTTGATCCGAAGAAAGAGGTTATAGCCTTGCTGCCAGGCAGTCGTACTCAAGAAGTGTCGCGTATGCTTGAAATAATGCTCAAAGTTATTGAACTTTATCCGGAATATCAATTTGTTATAGCAGCAGCTCCATCGCTTACTGAGGAATTCTATAAATCACTCATCGGAAAAGAAAATGTTACTTTGCTTTTTAACAAGACATACCAATTGCTACAGGTGGCGAGTGCTGCTATAGTTACCTCTGGAACAGCGACTTTAGAGACCGCATTATTGTATGTTCCAGAAGTGATTTGTTATAAGGGAAATCCTATCTCATATAGGATCGCAAAGAATCTGATAAAGATAAAATATATTTGTCTTGTTAATCTTATTATGGATAAACCTGTGGTTAAGGAATTGATACAGGATGATTTAACGCCTGAAAATATTAAGTCTGAATTAGATCAGTTGTTGACTAATCCCAAAAGACAACGTGCAATCCTTGAAGATTATGATGAATTAAGACATGTTCTGGGTAATGCCGGAGCTTCCGACAATGCAGCTTCTATTATAGTGTCAGATCTTAAAAAGAAATAAGGAATTTTACTAATATTTTTTAACATAAAATATTGTAAATAAATATATTGTATATCAAAAAATATTTATATCTTGCGCCATGAATCCAAAATTTGTGAAGCAAGATGATTTCTTGGTGTAAATATCCGTTTATCAGACTCTTGATCCCTTTTGCGATAGGGGTTGTATCTGCTTTTTCGTTTAATATGGTGGTGGCTGAAGAGAAAGTGGTAATTTCTTTATTAATATTTCTTACACTTTTATTATTAGCCTTAATCATAATATCAGAAAAAATCAGGAATTATAGTTATCGTTGGATATTCTCATTTCTGCTGTTCTTGTTTCTTGCTCTCTCTGGATTTACCTTTGTTGTAAATGCTGATTATAGATTGAGAGTTAATGATATACCTGAAATAGATGATGTGTCAGAATACTATATAGCACGGTTGTATGAATCTCCTTCGCATAGAGAAAAAACGTTAAAAGTAACATTAAATGTTTTGGCGTATAAGAGTGGTAATACTCTTCAAAATATTGATTCTAAGGTTATTGCTTATTTTGAGAAGAGTGAAAAATCAACAACTCTAAAGTATGGCGATTGCATAATTATTTTTGCAGATCCGGAAGAAGTGGAGAAGCCTCCGAATCCTGAGCAGTTTGATTATAAAGATTATCTGTATAAAAAAGGTATATCTCATCAAGTTTATCTTAAATCTGACGACTGGATTGATTTGAATGAAAATAGATCTAACCCTATATATAGATTCTCATATTGGATGCGTGATTTTCTTCTTGAGACTATGCAAAAGCTTGGTGTTCATGAGGAAGAATATGCTGTTGCGGCTGCGATATTGCTTGGCTACGATGATAGTCTTCCGCAGGAACTCAGACAGAAATATGTGGCGGCAGGAGCTATGCATATTCTTTGCGTGTCGGGACTTCACGTGGGCGTGATATTTATGGTGTTTTCATATATGCTTTTCATCTTGGATGAAAGAAAGAATAATCAGCGTATCATCAAGCAATTGATATTATTAATTCTTATATGGTTTTATGCTCTTCTCGCCGGACTCGCTCCCTCGATATTAAGAGCGACGATAATGCTTTCTTTTGTAATTATAGGAAATATTATTAATAGAAATGGGGTGGTGCTAAATTCGTTGGCGGCTTCTGCTTTCATATTGTTATGTGTTAACCCAGCTAATCTCTTTGATGTGGGATTCCAACTTTCGTATGCAGCTGTGATAGGAATAGTTGTCCTTCAAAGACCAATTATGAAGTTGTTTTACTTCAAATATAATATTGTCAATAAGATATGGGAGGTTACTTCGGTGACTTTAGCGGCTCAAATCGCTACGGCACCATTTACGATTTATTATTTCCATCAGTTTCCGACGTATTTCTGGCTTAGCAACCTTTTCATGTCACCAGTTTCTTCTGTAGTTATAATAGGCGGAATGCTGATGCTTTTACTGTTTTTTATCCCTTATGTTAATGTTGTAATAGCATGGGTCGTATCAAAGATGATTTTCGTGATGAACTATGGTGTATGCTGGATAGAGTCGTTGCCATATTCTATATTAAAAGGACTTTACATAAATGAAATACAGTTCGTTATTTTGTTATTTGTCTTGCTCGCTATTTTGTTATTTGTTCAACTTAAGAACAAAACAATACTTTTTTCAATAATGATAATGTCAATCCTTTTCCTACTTGTCAATGTGAATAATAATTTGAAAATTAATATGCAGAAGGAAATAATAATTTATTCAATTAATAATGTGACTGCAATAGATTTTATATTTGGAAGGGAGCATTTGATCTTGTCGGATAGTCTTTTTATAAATGATAAATCGGCTTTTTCATATAACATAGAGAACTGTTTGGTGAGTAGGGAAGTCTTTCATAACGGAAATAGTAAACTTTTAGAAGATGATTTTGATTACAATTTAATAAAAAAGAGAAAAAATGTCGTAACTTTTGATGAAAAGTTGATAGGATTGTCAGATGGAAGCATTTTTTCTAAAGTAGAGCTACAGTATAAGATTCCCTTAGATTATATGGTTGTTTATGGTCGTAGAAAGCAAACATTATCATATATTTTGAATGTCTATAGATTTGATTATCTGATAATTGATAGGAGTGTGCCGAGCTATTTGGCCTCAAAACTAATGGATGAAGCAGATGCTTTGGGTATTAATTATCATAATATTAGGGAAGATGGAGCATTTATTATAGAATAACTTTTTTTGAAAGAATATTATTGATTATCAATTTATTATAAATTTTTTTTAAAAAAAATGAATTTTTTTTAAAAAAAAGCTTGCAGATTCAAAAAAAGGTTGTATCTTTGCACCCGTAATCAACAACGAAACAACGAAGTTGATAAACAGAAAAGCAGGTGCTGTAGTTCAGTTTGGTTAGAATGCCTGCCTGTCACGCAGGAGGTCGCGAGTTCGAGTCTCGTCAGCACCGCAAACCGCTCGGAAGTCTCTGAGCGGTTTTTTTATTTATTCTATCTGACTTCCACAAAAAAAAGAGACGATATTCGCCTCTTTGATGTATGCACTTCTCATTAGGTATTACATATCACTCATGTATCGCCTTTATTGCCACTAAATTCTTACCTTCTTTAATAGCCTCTCTTATTTTCTCATGTCCTTTGATAACATGGAATCTTCCTTCTTTCTTAACGATTTCTATCTCGTTTGAAACGTTGTCTTTAATGTTTTCATTATCCTTGCTTAGATCAAGGTTTTTGGGCGACATCCACACCTTATTATATTCTTTACCTTGTTCAAAAGCTAAGAAACTGCTTAATACCAATTCATTGACTTCTTCTTTTGTGGCATGGCTTGTGTCGATGATAAAATCGTAATTATTGTAATTATCAATATCTACATTATAGAAGGTCTTGTATCTCAATACTTCGCTTTGACGTCTCTCTATGATTTCCTTCTTGGCTGTTTCCATATCAGAATATGACTCACTGACGCGTCCTTTGTCGTTGAAGATACGTTCCGTTGCCGTGTCAATATCGACATACATATAAATCTTAAAAGACTTTGGTACGAAATACCATGCTAATCGGGAGTCGAAGATAATGTTCTCCTCTTTTTCGCCCATTTCCTTGATGGCATCGTCGACCATATTGTCGTATTTTGGATTACTTTCGATGAATTGGTTAAATTCTTTTGCTGTCATTCCGTGCTGTTCCGCTAACCTCCGAAATATCAATCCAGCAGATTCTATCCTATAGTTAATATTGTTTATCAAATGGTTAGCTACTGTGCTTTTGCCGCTGCCCAAATCGCCAGCTATAGTAATATTTATCATTTTGTAATGTTTTTATTAACCTTCAACGTTGGTGATGTCTGTAACTTTCTCCATGATGTTCTTATTGATGGTGACAAAGACTTTGAGTGGAGCCATGATAACTACCATCATTAATTCTAAAAAGTAGATAGGCCAGACGTGATCCTCTGCTGTGGTTATCTGATATATAATAAGTATTATTGTGAAAGTCATGAACAGAAATTTGCCGTATCGTTTTCTTCTGAACAACAGAATCAGACTAACGACTAACATTCCGACTATAAACCACAGTATTGCAGACATCATCATTCCTTGAAACAAAGTCTCTCCTGAATACTCTGGATCGTAGACGTTTCTGTAAAAGATTCCGAAGATAGTAAGAAGCAAAAAATACAGCAGGTAATATGTTATGGCGAATGCTCCGACAAGTTTGACACCTAAGGTTAGTTTCCTGCCTCTGATGAAAATGTCCGTTATTTTTTGCTTCTTATTCATTATTGCATGGATTTTTTATAATGTGGATAATACATAGCAATAAATAATGCAGTCCATAAGACTGGTCCGAATGTGATCTTGGTAAATACTGTGATCACTATCAACATGAGAATCTGTGCGATGGCATAGATATGGAATCCTCTTTTCTGTAATTTCCACATCATCAAGACCCCGACGAACGACGCTACATAAAGTACCATCTCAAGGAAGTAATATCCTCTACCTATAGAGAAAGCCATCTCTGAGGCTTGAGCCATAATCTCCCAGCTGTCGCCCATCTGTTCTGCCATGTCTTCATAAATTCCTTCGCCGGCAGCCATCTGTGCAAATAAGCTCTGAAATGTGTCGTAGAACGCAAATGATATGAAATTTGACAATGCACTCCAAACGGCGTTGATGAATGATAAAACACATAAAACAGTAAGCATCTCCGGACGCTTCGCTGGTTCTTGCTCTATATTGTATTCTTCTTGATATTCCATACTACTTAAAGTTTATAGTTTATAGTTTATAGTTAATAGTAGTGTTGGAGTTTAAAGTTTATAGTTAATAATTATTCAGATAAACTTTTATACTTAAAAACTTTTAACTTTCTAACTACTATGAACTATAAACTATCAACTTTTAACTATATCATATTTCAACATTATAGTTTTGTAAAAAGTTCACTGATTTTGCTATTTCAGTGTACATGACTTTGTCGGTCTTGACGAACTCGACTTCCTTGCGATATTCTGCCACGAAATTCTCTATAGTCTCTGACGATTTCAATGGTCTTCTGAAGTCTAATGCCTGTGCTGCGTTGAACAACTCTATCGCCAAAACTCTCTCCAAGTTGTCGGCTACGCGCAATGCTTTTGTTGCTGCGTTGGCACCCATACTGACGTGATCTTCTTGTCCTTGTGATGACTCGATGCTGTCGACAGATGCTGGAGAACATAATTGTTTGCTTTGACTTACGATAGAAGCTGCTGCGTATTGAGGAATCATAAATCCTGAGTTGAGACCTGGTTCCGCTACTAAGAATGAAGGAAGCTCACGTTTGCCACCGATGAGCTGATATACTCTTCTTTCGCTGATGTTGCCGAGTTCTGCCATTGCTATCGCCAAGAAATCCAAAGTGATGGCGAGAGGCTGTCCGTGGAAGTTACCTGCTGAGATGACTAAATCTTCGTCAGGGAAAATTGTCGGGTTATCGGTGACAGCGTTAATCTCATTCAAAAACACTGAAGCTACATAGTCGATAGCGTCTTTTGATGCGCCGTGAACCTGAGGTATGCAGCGGAACGAATAAGGATCTTGTACGTGTTTCTTCTCGCGTGCAATTAATTCACTGCCTTTTAAGAAATTACGAAAACGCTCAGCAGTCTTGATTTGTCCTTTATGATGACGGATTTGATGTACTTGATCGAAGAAAGGCTCGATGCGACCGTCGAAAGCGTCTAATGAGACAGCACCGATGAGGTCGGCGAGATATGAGAGACGGAATGCCTTTAACAAGACGTATGTTCCGTATGAGCTCATGAACTGTGTTCCGTTGAGAAGTGCCAAACCTTCTTTAGATTGAAGTGTGATAGGCTCCCATCCAAATTCCTTCATCACCACTTCGGCAGGAACTATTTCGCCTTTGTAATGAACTTCGCCGAGACCGAGCAAAGGTAACATCAAGTTAGCCAATGGAGCTAAGTCGCCAGATGCTCCGAGTGAACCTTGGTTATAGACTACAGGAAGCACGTCGTTGTTGAAGAAGTCGATGAGACGTTGTACTGTAACGACTTGCACGCCAGAGTTGCCGTAAGAAAGGCTCTGAACCTTCAATAAAATCATGATGCGGATAATCTCTTTCGGGACGAGTTCGCCAGTGCCACAAGCGTGCGACATCACCAAGTTCTTTTGAAGCGTACTTAAATCTTCTTTTGAGATATTATGATTACATAAAGAACCGAAACCCGTTGTGATACCGTAGATTGGAGTTGTCTGAGTCTCCATTTTCTTGTCTAAATAATCACGGCATTTCTGGATACGAGCCTTAGCGTCGTCTGATAAAGCGAGTTTATAACCTTTTGTTACGATTTCATTAACTCTTGCAAATGTTAATGTCTCTGCTGAAATATAATGTGTATTCATGTTTGTATGTTTGTTTTGTTAATTATTTCTCATTTTTTATGAGACGTATCAATGTGTATCATTGTAAGTTGCATTGATGCGTCTCTACAATTGTTAATTGTTAATTTTATTTAACAGTTCCTCTGCGCTGACATTCTCCTGTCTTCCTTCTTTCATCCATTTCACGGTGAAGGTCTTGTTATTCATCTCGTCTTCGCCAGCCATGACGACTACAGGTATTCCGCGTTGGTCGGCATATTTCATCTGTTTCTGAATCTTAGCTGAGTCGGGATAAATCTCTGCGTTGATGCCGTTTCTTCTAAGTTGTTGAAGATAAGGCAAGCAGTAACGTTCTTCATTTTTTCCGAAGTTAAGGAAGATGACTTCAGTGCTATCGATGTTTCTCTCCGGAAAGAGGTTCAGCTCTGTGAGTACGTCATAGATACGATCGGCGCCGAAGCTGATGCCCACGCCAGACACGCCTTGTAGTCCGAAGATGCCGGTGAGGTTGTCGTAACGTCCGCCGCCTGAGATGCTGCCCATCGCCACGTCTTTCGCCTTGACTTCAAAGATAGCTCCGGTGTAGTAGTTCAAGCCGCGGGCGAGAGTGAGGTCGAGTTCATATTCGATGCCGACATTCATATCGTCGATGTAATCGAACAATGTCTCTAATTCCTCAATACCTTTTTCGCCAATTTCTATTCCTGACATGAGTGACTTAAGCTGAGCAAACTTCTCACGAGCGTCACCGTTCATAAATAATATAGGCTGTAACTTCTCTATTGCGTTTTCATCTAAACCTTTCTGAGCGAGTTCTGCATTAACAGCTTCAATTCCAATCTTGTCTAATTTGTCGATAGCGACAGTGATGTCGACCAAAGCGTCAGGTTTACCGATATATTCTGCTATGCCGGCAAGTACTTTTCTGTTATTTATCTTTAAGACTACGTTAATCTTCAGTGCGTTAAAGACCTCGTCGACTATTTGTACGAGTTCAGCTTCGTTGAGGAGCGAGTTACTTCCAACAATATCGACATCGCATTGATAGAACTCACGGTAGCGACCTTTCTGAGGACGGTCGGCACGCCATACAGGTTGAATCTGATAGCGGCGGAACGGGAACGAAATCTGATCGCGATATTGTACCACGAAACGAGCGAAAGGCACTGTGAGGTCATAACGCAGACCTTTCTCACAAATCTTACCTGCAATCTTCTCCGAATGAAGAGTCTCGCCATTCTGTTCCACGCCCGACATGAAGTCGCCGGAGTTCAATATTCTGAACAGAAGCTTGTCGCCTTCCTCTCCGTATTTTCCGAGAAGAGTGCTGAGATTCTCCATAGAAGGAGTCTCAATAGGTTGAAATCCAAAACGTTTAAAAACTGTCTTTATAGTATCAAAAATATAATTACGACGAACCATGACTTCAGGTAAGAAGTCACGAGTTCCTTTCGGTATTGAAGGTTTCTGAGCCATTTGTTAATTTTTTAAATAGGAAACAAAGATAGGAAAATAATGCGAAATTCATAATTCATAATGCATTTTTTTATGAGGAATTCTTGTCGAGAAGATTTACAATCCTTCAAGAAAGACCTTTATCATCCACAAGGTGCAGGCTTCGAAATGGTCTACTGGTTCTTCGAGTTCTGTGGCGTCTACTTTGTCGCCGAACGCTTCTTTCATAGCTATAGAATTCTCGTAAGGCACGGTCCTATCTCCACTGCTGTAAAACAACCTGATACGATGCGACGGGGTCCAGTCTCTTGTCAGATCATTTTTATCTAAACATTTGTATAGGTCTTTGACAATCTCGGAATTATTGTTGAACATGGCTTCCTTGAAGATGTCTGATAAATAGATCTCATCATCGGAAAGATCTTCGTCTACGGTAATTCTCAGGTTTTTTACGAGTAGTTCATTTATTTCAGCGGTGGTGAAGTTCTTGCTTTCAAACATATAATCTATAGTATCTTTCATCTGCAGATATTCGTCGGAGAACATTTCTTCTTCGGTATATTTCCCGAGAATGTCGGGATATGATTGCATCATCGATTTCAGTGTAAATGGATATATCAAAGGATATGAGGTCTTTCCCTTTTCGAAATATTTTTCCATTGTCAAGGATGGGTTATATGGGCCGGCTGCTGCATACGAATATTCAAACTTCCATACCTCAGCGTATTCAGGATTTGTATCCATAAATTTGTGGACAGCCAACGCGTTGCCGCCTCCTTGCGAAGCTCCTATAACACACGTCGTCCAATCTTCTTTCAATTCGCAAGAGGCAACTTCATCAAACAGAGTATAACCTGCTGCTAAGGCATCTATTGAATTTGTCGCACACAAGTCATGGTTGAGATACGGATGTGGTAAGTGACGTGTCAGTCCGTATCCTATGTAGTCAGGCATGATGGTGAGTGTGTTACCTGTAACTAAAAGTTCGAACGGGGAACATTGTGTCGGGGCTTCCGCATCCGAAGTGATTGTAAAATGTTCAACCATGACAATCTTTTCGGGAGAGATGTCATGCCATACCGTGTCATTATTCTTGCGGTAGACGCGCCATAATGCGGCAGATGAGATTTCTATAGGTTCGCCGTTAACGTCTGTTGAATAATATGAATAAGCGATTTTCCTGAGTCCTAATTCAATATCGTGAGTTCCTATCGTCGTAGCGATGCTGTCGGCAAAACTGTTGATGTCAGCGATGACCATATTTTTAAAAAACGTTGTCTGAACATCGTCTCCTAAGTTAGAGAATATCTGTTCTATAATGTCCAACGCCGCGATTGTCTCATCATCGAGCACATTGTAATACACAGCCTCAGGATAGTTGTTTCCTACATTGTCGTTTTCATCACTTCCATTTTGTTGCTTTCTGTCGCAAGAGGCCGTAGCTATTATCAATATGATAGCGGAGAATAATCTTAAAAATGATTTGTTCGCACTAATAAGTTTTGATAACATATATTGGTAATTATTTCTTTATAATCTTTTCAATAATCTCATGATTATCTATCGCTACCTTCACGAAATAAACACCAGCGTTGAGTCCTGAAATGTCAACACCTTCTTCATTGTATTTGCCTTCATACATCATCACTCCGTTTACTGTGAAAATCGTAATATTCGTTATTTCTTTTTCTGTCTCAATGAGAAGTTGGTTCTCGACAGGATTTGGATAAACGTTAAAAGAAATCTCATTTTCCGCCACCGATTCCACCGAGATTAATTCAACGTTGTCGATTCTTATTCCGTTGGCGTCGACTCCACTACAGTTGTGATGACGGAATCCGATGTACATATTTTTTCCGGCATATTCGCTGAGGTCGACAAATTCCTCACCCCATTTGTCATTAGGATACGGTTCTGTATATTTTTTGCTCCATATTTCCAAGAAGTTAATTCCGTCTTCTGAAACAATAACTCCAAAATTTTCGTTAAAGTAAATAATGTCAGACTGGCAATGGAAGAAATGCAGCTGTGAATTTTCTGTAATTAAATAGGTCTCACTTGTGAAAATGTAGTTGTCTGGAGTCAGTTCGCCAGCGTTGTAACATGAGGAATACAGACCGTAAGTGCCGTCCATTCCACCTGATGTTGTGGTGTTATGTAACTCCCATGTATGACCGTCGCCATCGGCATCTATACCAGTCCAGCCATCAAAGGTGTTGTTATTGAAGTTAAACGAAAATGTAGTTTCCTGTGCATTGACAATTGTCAACAAACCTAATAGGCATAATGTCGTCAGTAGAATTCTTTTCATAGTTATAAGTTTTAAATTATTTTCTCACAAAGATAGGAAAAAGTAAATAGAAAATAGACAACGGATAATGGATTTTTTTGAACTTATACTGTGAACATAGAAATCCTCTTTAGCATTTACTTCCTAAAACTAACACTTTCTTATCTCCTTTCATCGTGGTTCCGAAGATGTAGAAATCGTCGCCGTCTTTGAAGCCGAGATGCTTCCTCAACTCCTCCGCTGATAATGGAAAGTTGCGGACTGCGATACTTACCTTCGATAAAGATTGTTGTCCGTAGTCTGTTGTCTGTTGACTTAAAATCTTCTTCGCCTTCTTGTCAAAAGGGACAACATTAATAACTTCAAAGGTTCTTCCTGGGAAGTCGGTAACTAATTCATCGGAGGTGTAGAGATGACTGTTTCTATGTAATTTCTTGATATTAAATCTTTGCGACAATAACTTAAACGGAGCCGCTTTCATACAAGCCACCCCCGGTTCGTAAAGATATTTTCCTATCTCATCAGCGAAAGTAGGAACTGTCTCTTGTTCCTCATCTTCACTAAAAGTAAAACTCCAGTTTTCTCGAAGGTCTATTGTTATGAGCTGTGAGCAAGCTTTGGATGAAGTCTGTTGTCCGTTGTCTGTTGTCCGTTGACATAAAACCAAAACTTCTTTGCATTCATTCTTCACCGCTACGACATGTATCTCCTTAATATTTTTTAACTCTTTCTTAATGATGTCGATGTCGAGCATGGGAGAGAGTTTTACGATGACGGTATTCGTCTTTTCAAATAACAAATTTTGCAGCTCCGCCACATCGGGACTGCAGTCGTGAAGAGAAACCATCTTACGTCCGTATTCATCTCTGCGAGCAGGATCTAGATAGATGCAATCGACATTGTCACATTGAGAAAGGAAGTCTTCTGCTTTGGCATTGACGACTTTAATACTTTTATTTAATACTTTGAAATTATGACGTGCCAACTCACAGAGTTCTTCTTGTGCCTCGATGTAAATCGTCTCATCGAAATTATCAGAAAGATAAGCAGTGTCAACGCCCATTCCTCCGGTGAGGTCGATGAGAGTTCTTTTTCCTCCCACAGATTGACACTGATTTTCACTGATGTTACATTGTGCCTCTTCGTCTCTGTGACTTATAGTCCTTTTATATTTTGCTGTCAACTCTGACGAGCATTGTTCCAAAGATAGTCGCTTCGGGAAAAGCAACTCATCGTTCTCCGACCAAGAAGGCAACTTCTTCTTCAGCATCTGTCTCGCTTGTATCTGTCGTATGACGAATTGTTTATCAATGTCATCTGGAAACTTCGACAATGCTAACTTATTGACATCGTCGTTAAGATGCACGTTGATAAAATCTTTGGTCAATTCATGATTCATAATGCGTAATTCATAATTATATCAAGAGACGTGTCAATTACATCGTGTTTATTTTATTTGGTGTAATCGACGCGTCTCTACTTGTTGTCTCGTTGACTTGTCGTTATTTATAACACTGGTTCGTTTTTCTTTTTCCAGCTCGCGAACCAGACGATGGCTGTTATCGTAGCGACGCCACCGATTATGTAGGCTATCGTCTCGTTCATTCTGAATCCTTCTGGTGCGATGCAGATATATGTAGTGACGACGCAGGTCATGAACAAGGCTGGAATCAAAGTCACGAAATAGTTTTTCTTCTCAAGGACGAGATAAACCGTTATCGCCCAGAGCGTGAAGACCGACAAGGTCTGGTTGCACCATGAGAAGTAACGCCATATTATCGTGAAGCCGTCGTTGTTCATAATACTGAATATCAACAATCCTAATGATGCCGCGAACAATGGAGCGCAGAGTAGCAGTCTCTTCGAGATGCTTTTCTGTTCCATCTTCAACATATCGGCGAGTATAAGTCGTGCCGAACGCATGGCGGTGTCGCCGGATGTTATAGGTGCTGCTATCACACCGAGTACCGCGAGTATTCCGCCTATCACACCGAGCCAGTCTTTACAAATGAAATCAACGACTTGCGCTGCGGTGAAGTCTGTTCCATGTTGTTCAAAGAAGGCTGTGGCTGCTGCCGCCCATATCAAAGCGACGATGCCTTCTACTATCATGGCGCCGTAAAATACAGGGCGTCCGTGTCTTTCATTTTTGATGCATCGTGCCATGAGAGGCGACTGCGTGGCGTGGAATCCGCTGATGGCTCCGCAGGCGATAGAGATGAACATCATAGGAAATATCGGTCCTGGCTCGTACTTGGTGCCGAA
>SUWS01000099.1 GCA_015061365.1 Lentimicrobiaceae bacterium
TAGCCAACAGAACCGATGATTCCTGGAATCGGATATGCTATGTTAGCAGAAGTCTTGGCGTAGAGACCTCTGTGTTCTTGGGAATAAGAATTAGAACATAAAAGAAATATGGTTAATAGTGTTAATATTTTTGTTTTCATGGTTTAAATTTGATGAAGTACAAAAATATTAAAAATAATTAAAGACGTACTGACGTTTGTTATATTGTTTTTAGACGTAATTGTTTAAGACGTACGTCTTACCTAATCCATCAATTACACGAGTAAAGCCCACGCATAGCACATGGGCGTTCTCTGCTTTACTCTTGATGGATTTTCAAACTTGTCGAAGGTTTGGTTGTACAAGATTACAGCATAAACGCTCTTTTCAATATGTCTTTAAAGTGTGCGTAATTAAACGCTTATATCATCATAGGCATGTTTTTTTTGTTATCATAATTTAACGCAAATATAAACATTTTTTTATTCCACCACGATTTCATCCATAAACATCCAAGATGGATTGTTGTATCCTGGAAGTCCTTCTGGAATCAAGCCTGGTGTCTCAACTACGATTCTTACAAATCTGCTGTTCAGTCCGCTGATGTCGAATGTCTTTGTGACGATATTTGTCTTCGATGTGTCAACGTCTTCGCTAATATAGAATGTCTTGAATAATGTGTAGTTATTTCCATCGTTTGAAATGAAGACCGACATTTTCTTAGGCAATAAAATCCAGTCGTAAGGATTTGTGTTGAAGTTGATTTTTATAGAGTTGAGATTTTCTTTCTTGCCGAAGTCTAACTCTATGTCGCAGTCTGTTCCGTAAAATCCCTGCCAATTACCGTCTTTGTAATCCATACTTCCTATCGCTCCGTTGAGCAAGGCGTCTTCACTGCCGCCAGAATATTCCGGACGATAATTACCAGCAACGGTATTCAACTTCCTAAAATGTCCCATTCCCTTATGATAAAGAATGTACTTCTCGCTGATAATCTTCTCTCCATTATCTCCATAACAAGCGGCTTTCACAATGCAAGAACGTTCAATGGCAAAAGGCTCAGTATAAACCATGCTGTTCTTGTCAGGTTCGCTGCCATCGACAGTATAATAAATAGGTCTGTCGTTGAAGATGGTTTTCAAAGAGACTGTTGTCTGTTGTCTGTTGTCTGTTGTCTGAATAAAAACTTTATTCCCTGCATCAAGAACATCTCTTGCGATCTTGTCGTAACGTTCAGTAAACACATTTCTATAATACGAACGCGACTCCATGTCCCAAGCTTTGACAAATCTCTTCTTCAGAAGATGCAAAGAATCTAAGAACTGCTCCGACATTTGTTTAGATAAATTAACATTTTCCTCTGTAGGATTTTGTAATGTGTTATAAAGGTTTTGTTTTAGCTCGTTCTTCATCGCTCCGACGTAAGTCCTGTAAGCAGATAATATAGCAGCATCGAAGATTTCTGCATTAGTAGTGATTTCACTTCTGTCTTTCAATAGGTTTTTATAAATCTCAAACGATTTCTCCTTATATTCTTTGTTTAAGGCAACTTTTGCCGAATCGAACTCTGAAGGATAAAATTCCAATAGGGGAGTGTTGAGAACAGTGAAGTTCATCAGATTCGTTGTCGATGACTCGTCGATTAATTTATTTAATTCGTAGAGATTACTTATAATTGAACCTTGACTGTTGTCTGTTGTCTGTTGTCTGTTGTCTGAAGACGTGTCAATGTGTTTTATTGCAGGTATCATTGACGCGTCTCTACTTGTCTCTGCGACCTTGCGACTTTGCGACTCTGCGACTTTAAAATATTGAACGTTGAAGTTCTCATTAAAAATCTTTTCTCTCTCGATTATTTCACTTTCATCGTTGGTTTGCAATGTGTTCCAGCTCGTCTCGGCGCACCATATCATAGCGTGCCATGTTGAGTTGAACATCGTCTCGCCGTAGTCGTCCCATGCTGTGTTGATGATGCCTTTAGCTCCATGTCTTTCAGCGTCGCGGGCGAAGTTGGCGATATTCTTGATGTAGTTGTCGATGTATGGAAACGATGTCGCCCAGCAGCTTGCTCCTGGAGCCACCCAGAACTTATGCCCCGAGTTTTTAAAAGGTTCTATCATCTCGTCGAAGCTGTCACGACCGCCGTAGCTCCATACTATAAATTGTATGTCTTCTGGAAGTTGTTTTATCATCTCAGGATTCTTGGCGATAATGTCGCCCCATATCATGACTTCCTTGTCGTATTTCTTCAAGATGTCGTATACCTTATTGATATGTTGGCAATACGCGTTCTCAGCACCGAGACTGTCGATATAAGATTTCGCTTTTCCGTTGCCGAGACTCTCGGTCTCATCGCAGTTGATGTTAAAATATTTCGATTCGTATGCTTGCGCCGTCTCTCCGAGAAGCACTTCCAAAAACTCGTAAGTCTCATCAACGCCAGGATTGAAGTTGAAGCGTGTATCTTTTATGTCATCGTAGAAAGGATTGTCTAAAGTCTTTTCAGCATGAGCGAAACATTGTTGATTGCCAATAAATTCTATATAATAATCTTTGGCGAAGTCGGTCAGTTCTTTTATCTCATCGGCGGTAAGTCCGTCGGTAGGAGCGATGTCGGGATAATCTTCAAGTTTGAAAAGATGTTCGGTGTAAAGGTTGAAGAAGTTGAACTTATATTCCGCGAGGCGACGAATCTCTTCCTTGATAAATTCCTTTGTCGGGATAGGACCGCGACTGATGTCGTCCATCCAACCACGATATTCAAGAGAAGGATAATCGAAAATCCCGTAACAAGGAATATTTAAATTATTCTCTGTGAGAATCTGATGACGAATAAGTTGTTTCAGGCTCTGAGTTCCGTAGAACAATCCTTGAGGTGTTGATGCTGAAACATGAATGAATTTGTCTTTAATTATAATGTTATATCCTTGATTGATTCTTAGAATTTGAATATTTGTTAATGAATCGTAGTTTAAAAATGATGAAGGTCGTATTAACTCAAATGTAACATATTTCTTCTTCTTTTTTTTTGAAATCTCTAAATCGAGACCTGTTATTTCTTGAATGTCATTTTTGAAAACATTGATGATTCTTGATATTTCTTCATTTTCTTTATCAAGTAATACGCAAGATTCATCTAAGGCAAAATAGCCTGTTGTTAAATAACTGACATCTTGCGGACTCGGAATAATTCCGATATCGGATGTTAAACTTTGTCTGTTGTCTGTTGTCTGTTGTCCGTTGACATTAAAGAATAATGCCAATATAATAATGAGAAATAATTTTTTCATAACTTTCAATTTTCCGTTTTCAATTTTCAATTTTAAATAATAAGACGCATCAATGTTTATTAATATTTTTAGGAATCATTGATACGTCTAAGCAATGTACGCGGCAAGCCACGTCCCTACAATTGTTAACTGTAAATTGTTAATTATATATCAAATCCTGGCGCATTGACGCTGAGCATGTCGTACAAATCATCTATGCCCATTCCATCGACGAGGCGTTTGATGATAGGAGGGAAGTCGCTGCCTTGATTGACGTATCCGTCCTTGTAAATATCATCTTTCAAGAACTTGTTAATGTTTTCAAAGATTTCATCGTCGTACAAAAATGAATGTAAGACGTCGGTGTCGGTTTGGAAGTCGAAATACATCTTGCCGTCTTTTCTGTTCTGACCGTGATAGTTATCGACGACGATAAAACGTTTCATTCCGAATTGATATATGTCGCAGATAAGTTCACATTCGTCGGTTATAGAAAGTGAGCAAACGCCGTTGTCGTTGATTACGAATTTACCTCCGATGCGAGGTTTATGAGTCTCGTTATAGAATTGTTGAGCTTTTTGTGCGTCTTCAAAAGAAGGGAAGCGCATGTAAAAATCGTAGTATTTGTGTGTCATGATAATTTTCTTTTTTGCAAAGATAATTATTTTTTTTCAAAGGCTTTGAACAAAATGAAACGCTTAGTTGTATAATGTATGGTTTTGGTTATACATTTCAATTTTCTCAAATGATCGAAAAGCGTTCAAGTTCCCAGCTGAGCGCTTTTCTTGTTTAAAGACATCACTTTAATCTTTCTCTTCTATCATCTCCACGAGTTCATTGATGACATCATCAACATAATAATTATTGAAAGACGTGTCAGTTTCATTGAAATATCTTGTCATACAATATTCTACTCGTGTATTTTTGTAAATAAAAATGCAGACAAAAAGACTGATCATATTCAATAATATGGATTTTCTTTTGCTGATATTAAATATGTTAATATCTCATAAGATTTTAGGAACGCCTTTATTTGGTGCAGCAATGTTTCTGTTCTCCAATATATTATTCATATTAAGAAATGTAAATGTCAGGAGACTGACCATTTCTAACAAGAAAGTTTTGATGTCGTTTATAATAATATTTTCATTGGCGTCGGCCTCATTATATTTTCTATTTTTCCCTTCAATGTCAGGATTTCACTGGTGTTATTCAGCTGTATTTCTTCTACTTAATTATTCCTTGCTTTTTATTAAAGACCATACCTATGAAATTATATCTGACGACGACTTCATGATTCCTGAGAATAGTTATGCCCCGTTTTCGCTTAAAGTCTTTCATAATATGATGCTTTTCAGTAGGCTGTCGTTGATTACTGGAATATTGATGATAATATCATATCTTAGTTTCCAAGAAATAGA
>SUWS01000100.1 GCA_015061365.1 Lentimicrobiaceae bacterium
CTTTACATACATATCACAAAAATAATAAAAAAACACTTGCGTACCCCAAAATAGGGTACGCAAAAGAGTTAAAGTATTGTTTTTCTATAACTTATATTTTTACTAAAAATAGAGTGACGAAGTCAGGGGATTGGAGCGGCATCCTTTGCGAGCGTAGTTTACGGAGCGAGCAAAGATATAGCGGAAAGCCCGACGGCGTAGCCGGAACGCCAAGAAAAAATGACAAAAGTCGAAAGACTAAAGACTAAAGATTTTTTGATGAAATATTACGCTGTTCAAATGTTAAAATCTTTTATGAATATGACATTTTATGTCAGCAAACTCAAATCAATATCAGGAACTATAACATCTGCCATACTGTCTTTTATTAGAAATCCCATGTAAAGAGGTATCGTTAGCACTTCTTCTTCACGACCGACATTATAATTTCCAAGTTTAATGGCATTGTTGATATGATAAACATTCTTGTTTTTTAAAACTGTTCTTAGACTTTTTGTTTTGCCTGATTTTGCCTTGACTTCAAGCACTACGCATTCGCCCTTGTATCGCACAAGAAAATCCAACTCCAAACCACTATCTTTATGGAAATAGTACAACTTCTGTCCTGACTTACATAGAAAATCAGCCATGAGATTTTCAAATATTGCGCCTTTATATCCCAGAAGATTACCCTTTAAGATGTCTGCCTGAGTACCATAATCAAGCATGGCAACAAGGATCCCAATATCAGCGGTGTATAACTTAAAACATTCTTTCATGGAATTTCCCTCTAATGGCAACTCCGTAATCTGCGTATTGTAACATCTCTTAACCAATCCTGCGTCCTCAAGCCATTGAATACTGCTCGTGTATTGAGACGCCCGTCCGCCTTTACGTATTGCAGAATATTGGAATTTTTTATTTTCTTTAGACAATTGTTTTGGTATGGATTCAAAACATTCTCGGATACGAACTTTGTCGACATCGTCAGCATACTTGATCATGTCTTCTTTATATTCAGATATAAGATTTCGCTGAGTTTGATATGTGAGTTCAATGTTTCTGGTTTCTAAGAATTTATTTACAACTTCAGGAAGACCTCCAACAATGACATATCTGTACAAAAGTTCCGTCATGACTTTATGGATGCCTTCTGGGACTGTTGTTTCCTTTTCAAAGCATGATTTTACCGTGTCAATAATCTTATCATTTATTCCATTTGCCCATAAAAACTCTTCAAAATCCAATGGATACATTTCAACCACAGTTTCGTATCCCACAGGAACAGAGTCTTGTCCGTCTTCCGCTTTCTTTCCATATCCTTTCACTCCCAAGAGAGAGCCTGTTGCTATGACATCAAAGCGACCATCTATTTGAAATGATTTTAAAGCCGTTCTTGCTTCTCTGCATTCTTGAATCTCATCAAGGATGATACAGGTTTTTCCACTGATGAAACGGCTACCTGGAATAAGGGCGGATAAGTTCAGTAGTATTGTGTCGACATCGATATTGCCCGTAAAGGCGGACTTTTTATCAGGCTCGAGGATGAAATTCATATAAATCACACTCTCATAATTCTCTTTTGCGAATTTTTGGACAATATATGTCTTCCCGCATTGACGTATTCCTTTTATAACTATTGGCTTCTTATGTTCGGATTTTTTCCATTCAGCCAAAATGGACTCGATTTTTCTTCTAAGCATTGTTTGTATATCTTATTTGTCGGCAAATTTACACTTTTTCCAACGAATAAACAAGATATTTTACACTTTTTCCAACGAATAATTTGGTATGATTACATTTTTTCAAATGAAGCTAAGAAAAGATACTCTTTAATGCCTGCGGTGGTAAACAGTCAACAGATTTTTTTTGATGAAATATTACGCTGTTCAAATGTTAAAATCTTTTATGAATTAATTGACACATGCGATCACAACGATTATTATTTCTTGAAGAATGTTCAAGTATTATGACGTGCCAAAAAATATTTGTGGAAGACGTATGCCATATAAAAAATTTCAATAACTTTGTTATCGGATAACATAGGCTTTTCTTCTTGTTAATGAAATATTTTATATCAAACTTAGGTTAATTATGAAAATATGTAAACTGTTTATTGTCTTGTTTCTGTTATTATCTTCATTAAGATTATACTCAAATATCATAATGGATAATGACTCTATTTATTTTGATTATTTCAAATACGAGCTTCCGGTTTTGTACGTCTCTGATAATAACGTATGCGAGATGTTAGAAACTATAGTTACAACTACTGTTGTTTGTGAATATGAAAGCAAGAACTTCGATGCTGATAAGGTTTCGTATGTTTTGGAAGTCGGTGATATGAGAGATTATGACCGGGCTATTTTCTATGAAGCAGAAGATAAAGAGTATTGTTTTTATGTGGAAGCTTATGAGGAAAATGATGTTATAAGTTTTATTGATAATGGTGAATATTATGGAGTGTTGTGCTTTAATGAACGTTTGTTCTTTATCAAGAAAAGATATGGGGAGAGATATTTTACGATGACAAATGAAACCGAGGTTTTTACGCTAAGAAAACGCAATAACACGCCAAGACCACAGAAATACCATAATGGAAGTATCGTCATCGAAATAATGCCGATAATAGATCCTCCAATGGTATGGTTGTTTGTGTATAAAAATGATGGCAATGTAAGATTAAAAGAAAGATGGACATTTTGTGACAACATTCCTGACATAAGTAATTATATGATAGAAGACTAAATGAATTAAAATCAACTCCGCCATGAGCTACGTTTTGAAAGACCATATAGGAAGTTTGTATGCCACAGTTACCGATGGCGAGGTGGAATATTACAGTTTTGATGCGTGGGGAAGAGAAACATAAATGATACAGATTATGATTTTTATAAATTAACGTGAGTTCGATATAAGGAACTATCAAATAATCAAGCAATAATCTTCATCAGATAAACTTGACCCCTGTAAGGGTTACAGATAGCAGGCAGACGATGAAGCGTCAGCGTAATCTCTGCTCAAGATGAGCCGAGAGCAATCAAAGCGCTGTAGGCGCGACAGAGTTCTGTCGTCCCTCCAGGACTCGTGTGATGGTCTGTCGTTGTTTGCAGGCGTTCCGCTTCACTGCACACCTGCTTTGTGCTCTTGCGTCCTTACAGGACTGCTTGTAAGTGATTGGAATAATATCAATTGATTTTGCCATCTTCGATTGAATGTTTTTTAACTGTTTCATTAAAAAATTTGCAGAAGTCGTCTGCCATATAGAAAATTTTAATAACTTTGTTGGTGGATAACATAAGGTTTTGTTCTTGTTGTTAGCACTTTAAAGATACAAAAAATATCGTTATGTTATTCATTTAATATTTTATGTTGAACTCACGTTGTCTTTAATTTTTATAAAATGAAACACATAGTTTTAACAATATTATTCCTATTCTCGATGTTCGTCTGTAAGTCTCAGAATCATAGGGACGGCTGTGGATACCATGCCACAAACGAACTCGGAATCTCATTCCGTTCGGAATATTATTGCTGTCCTGAAGAAGGATGTGAGCATATTATGGAATTTTGTGATGATTGTCGGAAATCATATTATATCAATGGATTGCCAATATCTAAAAATGAAATAATTTCTCTTAAATTAAAAAATAAAGATTTGAATATTTGGGATTGCATGTTTTATCCGAAGCAAACAGAAGATGATTGCATTTCTGAAGTCGAATTTCACATATCAACAAAACTACCAATTTATATAAACGGAACTGAATACTCGGAACAGAATACCGATGTTGACGAAGAATTAAAGGATAAAACATTGAATTTCAAAAAAGAAAAAGAGAGATTTAAAAAGAAGATAATGGTTAAATACGAAAACGAGAAATAACATGCAAAACCTCTTGAGTTTTAACATTATGAAAAAGATAACATTGATATTCCTGTTGTTTGCAAATATGATTGCAAGCGGTCAGATTTCAAGAATAAGACTTGACATGCAATTGATTGATACTATAAATAATGACGTGTCGTATAAAGAGTATACATTGCTACCTTCAACAAAAAATGAGGAAAGCTCATCTTTAAAATTACATCTGTCCGTCGAACAAGATACCCTTTATGCAGAAGAGACATTGACATTATCATTTAGTCTATCAACTGACCGATGGCTCCCAAATAGGATTATATTGAATCCTGAAAGTTTTGAAGTTGTAAATACAAAAGAGAGTGTTCTTCCCAATGGAATTCATGTAAGCATAAAACACAATGGAGAAAAGTACGAAGAACCTCTTCCTGTCATTGTTAGAAGACTTAAACCTTTGAAATATTGGATTGCGAAATACCATCATGTTCTAATAGAGCAAGAAATTCGTACTCCAATAAACCGCTTGTTTAATGCAAGGATGTGGGATACCGCGAAAGATATATTTGATACAGAAATGTCAAATGAAGAAAAAGAAGAAAAAGTCCGTAAAATACAAAACCGCAATTTCGGAGAATACGAAATACAAGGAGTCTTCGTTACTGAATTTAACGACACCATCCGCTCGGAAGTGAAGAAGATCTGGTATTTGGAGAAGTAGAGTTATATAACATAACCTGAGTTCGATATAATGAAC
>SUWS01000101.1 GCA_015061365.1 Lentimicrobiaceae bacterium
GAGAATGTCATTACGTAGTCGTCGTAGATTCCGAATGTGGTGAAACGGCGCACCGCATATTCGCCAGAACGAGCCTTGAGATTATAGTCTGAATCCATGATGAAAGAGCGTGTGAGACCAGCGTTGCCTTGGTTGTATGACAAAGCATAGAGATACTTATCGCCGTAAAACACCCACTGGGTAGCACCGTCGTTTACCAAGCCGTTTTCCATTCCTACGGTGCCATTATCCAAAGAAACAGCTGTCAGCAAGGCGTTAGTCGTAGTGTTGGAGAACTGCCCTTGTGACGCTATGACGTAAGTTCCTTTCTCGTTGTTATCAGGATTTGTCGGGTCGTCATCATCAGGTTTACATGATGAGAATGCTGCAACTACAGCAAGAGTTAAGATCATTGTTGCGTAAAGACGCAATGAAGTTTTTAAAGATTTGATAGTTTTTTTCATTGTAATGTTATTTTAAAATTATGTTGATAATATTTGTTTGTTTTATCTGTATCATTGACGCGTCACTACATTAATTGCCAACTGCGATTCTTATCTTCGCATAGAAGGCGCGTCCTGCTTTCTGTAAGCTGAAGTTGTCATATAAATCCTCGTTGGTGAGGTTGCGGCATTCTACCGAAAGGTTATATCTCCCGTTCTTCAAAGAATAATTCAGTGAGACATTATGCGACAGTTGGTTTGGAACCATATAATCATCTTTGTTACTTCCAATGCGCGACGAATAATAATAGAACTTATGCAGATAAGAGTTGTCGTAAATGATTGACAAGTCGTTATCTTTTTTCATGAAGTCATTCCAAGTGAAAGTCACGTCGGCATCGGTAAAGAAATAAGGTATGTTAGGCATCCTGTCCTTATATCCGAGATTAGGCATCGACTCAGTGCCGATGGCGATAGGCATATTGTCGCGAATGTCCATATATGTGGCGTTGCCGCCTATGGAGAGCCATTTTGAGAAAGTGTAGCGTAGTGATACGTTGCCGCCGATGGTCTTCACTCTTCCGTAATTGATATATGTTGCTGCCGACTTGCCTCCGCTGATGTCGACGATATTACGTTGGATATAGTCGCGGGTGTCGTGATATACCAAGCCTCCTTCAATATAGATGTTATGATTTTCTTTCTTGTCTATAAAGAAGTTATATGAGATGTTAAGATTGAAGTTATGGCTGTTTTCCGGGCGTATCCCTATGTCGCCCATCTCAAGATCTTCATCGCCGAACATCTCTTCTATTGTCGGCAGACGATAAGCTTTCTCGTATGATAGTTTTGTCTGAAGCTCAGGTATTATGAAATATGTTCCGGCGATACCGTAACCAAGAGCGTTTTCCGAGCGTGTTGTCTCCACGAAGTCCGTCGCGTTCTCGTCAACGGCGATAGGTCCGGAGACATACAGATTATAATATTTAGCGAAGACTGTGAGGTTCCACACGTGAGACGGCATCAGTCGGTATTGAAAGCCCGTTATGTTTTTATGTGTTCGTTTTGCGATGGGGTCGGTCTGTTCCTCAGCGGCTAAGAGCGAGGTGTTGGAACGAGTGAAAGCGTTGAAGACATTATTTAAGGTGAAAAGATGAGCGTGACCGATACGATAGTTAAGGTTCGCCGTAGTGTTGTAGTTGTCGTTATCGGCACGCGAAAATTGGTACGACTGCTCGCCTGGAGAGTTCAGACGCTTAGTATCACCAATCCAATTGTACTTGTATTGTGAAGTGTCAACGTTAGTTGTGGCGTTCTTGTTATAGTTAGCTGTCAAGGTGAGGTCGAGACCAGGCAGAATCAAATTTCTTTTTACATATTCCAACGAAGGCATGAGCGAGTTGCCGTGACGATGTTTCGCTCCATATACTATCTCCTGACGCACTCCTGTCTGTATCTCCTTGTACATCTGCGAATAGGTGAGGCCTAAGATGAGACGGTCGGTCCATTTTTTATTGGTGAGACCTATTTTAGCGATGACGGCTTCGTTATGATAAGTGTCGTTGAAACGTTGGACGTGTTGTTTTTTCGACTTGTCGATGAGACCTGTCTCGAAGTTCTCCACAGGAGCATCGACGAAGTAATTGTTGTCGGAATAATTTTGGAAGGCGTTGATTTCCCATGTGAATCCGTTTTCTAATGACTGTCCAGCGTTGATGGTAGAACGATGAGTGTTGAATGAGCCGTATGAATATGAAGCGTCGGCGAACCATGAGCGGCGTTTCTTGTTAGTGACGATATTTATCACTCCGCCTATGGCATCGGAGCCGAAGCCTACAGGCACTACGCCGCGGTAAACCTCGATGCGTTCAGCGAAACCGACGGGAATGTTGTTGAGAGAGAAAGAACTGCCCACGCCCTCTTGAGGCACGCCGTCGATAAACACCTTGATATGTTTGCCGGAGAAGCCGTTGAGCATTACCGACATATCGGAACCTACGCCACCCGACTCGCGTAGCTTCATGCCTGGTGACTTGGAAAGAGCGTCGCTGAGGTTCTTGGTAGTGTTTTGCATATCGCGTGTATCGACAGCAACTGTGTTGAAAGCTGAGGTCTTGACACGTTCAATTCCAGATGCAGTGACGACAACATTGTCGAGCATGATAGAACTCTCATTCAAAATAAAATCTATATTTATAGGTGTTTTAGTATTCGCCTTGATCTCTATTTCATGATCTTCGTAGCCGAGCATACTGACACATAATACATGAGATCCGAGAAGAACCTTGAAAGAATAGTTGCCGTTTTCGTCAGCCATGGTGCCATGTGTGCTGTCTTTTATGAAGACGGTGGCGAAAGCTACAGGTGAACCGTTTTTGTCAAGAACTCTTCCACTGACTGTCGTTTTTTCTGATGGAGGATTCTCAGGAGGGTTGGAATAAGACACAAGAGTCGTGAGAAACAGGACTGTTGTCATAAAGAATTTCTTAGTTTTTCTCGTAAATAGATTCAGCATAGTAAATGTTTTGTTTTACGACGCAAAAATATATGATGGAGAAAAATATCTTGTTCCTTACATTTTGGGATATTTTTTGGGGATTATAATTAAAATTGGTTAATGTATTCTTTTGTATTTGTAAATCAATAGAATATGTTTTTATAATAAATCCGAACACAATAGGAATCAATTATCGGAATTTTAAACCTATTTTACAGAAATATATACCAATCGAGACTTTATTCAAATAGTATTTTTGCAGATAAATAAATTGTAATTATATGAATAACAAGTTTAAACTTAAAATCAGAGCGGGAGAAACATTTCTATATAGAAAAGACGGCACTGAAAGTCAGGTCTTTGAAATTCGTATGAAAAGTAATGTTAACTCCTTTTGTATCACGAGAGCGGCAAAAATAGCTTATAAACGCTATCCTTATTTTAAGAGCAGATTTAAAACAATTGATGGGAGCGTCTATCTTTGTGAAAATGTTGTTTCACCTGCTCCGGCACGAATTAGAAAATTACGTCCGCTCGGTGGAAGCACTACTGCCAACAATCTTTTAGACATCACATTTTATAAAAACAGAATTTTCATTTCCTTTCATCACGCCATGTGCGACGGCAGAGGTATAATGCAGTTTATCAAGACATTGCTTTTCTATTACCTTAATTTAAAATATCCGCATAACAATGTTCAAATTCCGGACGTAAGACTCGTTGGAGAAGGTTTTAAAAAAAATGAACTATCAGATCCTGTCAACGAGGGTAACTTTAATTTCGACAAAACAAAAGCATATCAAGCTGATAGAAGTGCGTTTGCGATTCCTGAAGTACAAAATGGCGAAGATGCAGGAGGCGACAGTTGGAGATACGAAATGACCTTTGACGTTGACGAAGTTATGAGAATTTGTAAGGAAAACAATTGTACACCTGCGATTTTGATGACAATTCTGATGCAAAAAGGAGTCAAAAGAAATAATCCCAACGCTAAGGAGCAAATTCTGTGTAGTATGAGCTGCGACTGGAGAGATGCTATAGGATTACCCAATACATTCCGTAACTGCGTGACATCAATATATTTGCCCTATGGTGATAAAGAAGAGGACATGGAATTAAAAGGAATCGGTTCGCATTATAGAGAATTGATTTCTAAACAGAAAGAAACAAATTCGGCAAGATGCAGCGCCTACACTATGAAATATATGTCCGATATGCTCGACTCTCTCGGCAGTTATGAAAAGAAAGTCGAGACTGTAAATAGTTTTATATCAAGACCGATCAATTCATTTATATGTAGCTACACTGGTAAGGCAAATATGGGTGATGCCGAAAAATACATCGACTCAATTCATGTTTATAGTAGTGGCACAAAAGGAATAAGCTTGCAAATGATGTCCGTCGGGGAAACATTCACTGTCGATTTCCTGCAAAACTTTGAGGATAGAAAATATGTTGATGCTTTTCTTGAGGAAGCGGCGAAATTAGATCTTAAAGCAGAATGTTCTGAAGTAATAAAATATAGAACACCAAAGGATCACGCTAAAAACACAAATTTTATGATTTCGTTAAAAAACACTTTGTTGAATATATTCAG
>SUWS01000037.1 GCA_015061365.1 Lentimicrobiaceae bacterium
AGACCTTTGAGTTGTATCGTTTCGTTTACCATAACAATTTGTTTATATTCATTACAGGACCTTCTTTACAAACACATACGTTGCCTTCGATGGTGTTTTCCACGCAGCAGAGGCAGGCGCCGAGACCACACGCCATGAGGTTCTCCAACGACACCTCACAGTCGATGTTTTTTTCTCTCGCGATCTTAGTCACAGCCATCATCATAGGCTTAGGACCACAGGTATAAATCATGTCGAATTGTTTTTCTTTCCAGATAGAATGCTGAGTCACGAAACCTGGTTCACCGAGGCTGCCGTCGTTGGTGGTGATATAAACCTTACCCACAGACTCGAACTCTTCCAACATTATCAGATCCGATTTAGAACGTCCGCCGAGCAGAAACTGAGGCTCGATGCCTTTTTCTTTCAGCATCTTGCCGAGATAATAAAGCGGAGCTATGCCGATGCCGCCACCTACCATAAGTACGGACGTGGCTTGCCGCTCTTGTACGGACGTGGCTTGCCGCGTCCCTACAGGAATCGTAAATCCATTTCCGAGAGGATAAATAATATTCAAGGTATCACCTATTTCGATGTCGGACATTTTATTCGTGCCCTCGCCCACTCTCTGCACCAAAAGCGTGATGGTGCGATTCTGATAATCCACGTCATGGATTGATATCGGACGGCGGAGGTAAGTATGCTGAGCGTCATCAACGCGCACCTGCACAAACTGACCAGCCTTTATCTCTTCCAAAGGCTCGTTACATTGCAGCAAGAGGAATGTCGATTTAGCCCATTCTTTTTTCTCTATCAAGCGAAAGTCTGTGATTTTCTTCATGGCTTATATATAAAAAAGGTCGTCATTCAGACGACCTGAGTTAATCTTTATTTACTTTGTTTCTTCTGAATTTTCTTCAGATTTTTCTTCTTCGACAGTGAAGTCTAAGAGACCTTTATCGTTAAGAAGTTGGTACCATTGGAACACTTTCTTCATATCAGACTGATAAACTGAGTCTTCATCGTATTCTGGAAGTACTAATTCAAATTTTTCTTTAAGTTCTACTGGAGACACTTTCTTAGGGTCGAAGCCGATATTATCACCCAATTTTTCATGAATACTCATAAAAACTTCTTTGAGAGGTTTATCGTCATTTGTTGTAAAAATACTTATTTCTTCCAAAGAACTTATTTTATCATTAACGAAAGCAGGACTACGTTTTCCATCGAGCAATGACTCAACGACCAACTTTCCTGTACCTTGACCGGATACCAGGAACAAACCCGGTTTACCTGAAATAGCTACTACTTTACTTAAATCCATTTCGTTTTTTAATTGTTAAATGAATAATTTTCTCTATTAAATATTTTGCGCAAAGATAATAAAAAACTCTTAAGTCTGATGTTTGGTCCGAACTATTTTATTACAACCGACAAAAGCTCTATTCTATCTTCTTCTCCCCTTTTTTATATTCTTTAACTCTGCCCTTTAGTTCACCGTTCTTATAATTAGATTCCGATTTGACACTGCCGTCTTCGTAATATTCTATTGATGGTCCGTTCTGAACATTATTGGAAAACATCTTCTGTGTCTTAAGTCTTCCGTCTTCATAATATGTTTCCTGTACACCATCAAAGAGTCCGTCCTTATATGTGTACATCACATATTTAGGTCCTTGTTGTTTGTCGGCGTAAGAATACCAGATCGTCATGCCATCACGTTTGCCTTCTTTGTATACAGACTCCTCCTGAATAAATCCTTTGTCGGTATATATCATCGACAATCCGTGAAGTTGACCCGCTTTATATTCCTGTTTCACTGACAGCATTCCGCCTTTTCTCCATACATGACTCATGCCGTCAATCATATCGTTCTTGTAATCCACTTTCTTGACGATATTACCTTGCTTGTCAAACTCCAAATACAATCCATCTTTCTTACCTTCTTTATATTGTATGATAAAATGTGGGAGTTCACTGTTAGGATGATTCTCGACCCATGAGTCTTCTTTCATTCCGTTCAATATATTACCTGTCACCTTCACCGTCCCGTAATACTGTTCAAAAGCTCCGTCTTGACGATCACTGACCTTTATGTTATATATCTGCTGAGAAAAAGCAGCGACAGCAAACATCATTATTGTAAAAGTGAATACTATTCGTTTCATGATATTGTATTTTATTAAAAGGACGTATCAATGTGACATCGACACGTCCTATCATTGTTAATTGTTAACTGTTAATTTACTCTTTATATATTCATCGATGCCTTTGGCTGCTTTCTTACCTGCTCCCATAGCGAGGATTACGGTAGCAGCTCCGCTCACCGCGTCACCACCTGCGAACACACCTTCACGTGTAGTCTGCATCGTGACTTCATCAGCGATAAGACATTTATGTTTATTTGCTTCAAGTCCTTTTGTCGTACTTAATATCAGAGGATTCGGTGAAGTACCAAGCGACATGATAACCATATCCACATGAAGTATGAAGTCTGACTTAGGTTTCTCTACCGGGCTTCTTCTTCCGGAAGCGTCAGGTTCACCGAGTTCCATTTCCGCACATCTCATTCCTGACACCCAGCCGAAGTCGTTGCCTAAGATCTCTTTAGGATTCGTCAGGAGTTTGAAGTTAACGCCTTCCTCCTTAGCGTGATGGACCTCTTCAGCGCGTGCCGGAAGCTCCTGTTCCGAACGACGGTAAACAACATACACTTCCGCCCCGAGACGTAAGGCAGTACGTGCTGCATCCATAGCGACATTACCACCACCGACAACAGCTACTTTCTTACCAACAAAGTTAGGTGTCTCAAAACCTTCTTTATATGCAAACAACAAATTGTTTCTTGTAAGGAATTCATTAGCGGAAACAACGCCACACAAGTTCTCGCCAGGGATGTTCATAAACTTAGGAAGACCCGCACCGGAACCTATGAATACCGCTTCGAAATTTTCCTTGTCCATCAACTCATCGATAGTGACGGTACGACCAATAATTACATCCTTCTCGAACTTAGCACCGAGTTTTTTGAGGTTGTCTATCTCATGACGGACCACTGTCTCTTTTGGAAGACGGAATGAAGGGATTCCGTATGATAACACTCCACCTAATTCATGAAGTGCTTCAAATACCGTGACATCATATCCCATCATAAGAAGATCTTTCGTACATGTAAGACCAGCAGGACCACTACCAACGACAGCTACCTTATGGCCGTTCTTAGCACTTGGCTTTTCAAATTCCATCTTATTCTCACGTGCCCAGTCGCCAACAAAACGTTCCAATTTTCCAATCGCGATAGGTTCGAATTTCTTACCCATAACACATGAACCTTCGCATTGTGTTTCTTGCGGACAAACACGACCGCATACTGATGGCAAAGCAGAGTTTCTGTTGATTACACGCGCCGCGTCTTCGAAGTTACCTTCCGCCACGAAATGAACAAACTGAGGAATTTCAATATTAACAGGACAAGCTTTGACGCATTGCGGATTCTTACAATTCAAGCAACGTTGTGCCTCGATGATAGCCTCTTCCGCGTCATATCCATAACATACTTCTTCAAAGTTCTTGGCTCTCACCTTAGGATCTTGCTCACGTACCGGAACACGCTTCTTATTGTCGCGCATCTCTTCCACGATGCCTCCGACGTGACATTTATGGTTTTCAGCCTTCTCTTCTCTTTCGAGGATCTTATGACCTTCAACATTATTATACATCGCCTGACGTTTCATCACGTTGTCGAAATCGACCTGCGCGCCGTCGAACTCAGGTCCATCGACGCAGGTGAATTTCGTCTCACCGCCGACAGTGACACGACAAGCGCCGCACATACCAGTGCCGTCGACCATGATAGAGTTAAGACTGACTGTACATTTGATTCCTAATCTCGCTGAAAGCTGTGAAACAAACTTCATCATGATGAGAGGACCTATAGCTACCACCTCGTCATATTTCTTACCGCCATCGACGAGACGTTGCAACATCTCTGTCACTAAACCTTTATATTGTGAAGTACCATCATCGGTAGTGACATATAAATTAGATATAGATTCGAGTTCTTTTTCATAAACCAAGAGGTTATGAGTTTTAGCACCTATGATAACGTCTGCTTTCACGCCGTGCTCATACAACCATTTCACCTGCGGATAAATAGGTGCTATACCAACGCCACCACCTACGAATACAAAACTCTTATTCTTACGTTCCTCGTCAGTGAGATGTACGAACTCTGATGGTCTTCCCAACGGACCTACCACATCAGCAAAAGAACCGCCAACATTATATTTAGCCATCTTCTGTGTCGACCTACCGATAGCCTTAAACACTATGACGACAGTACCTTTTTCAACATCGTAGTCGCTAATTGTAAGTGGGATACGTTCCGATTTCTCAGTCATCTTCACGATAAGGAACTGTCCCGGCAAGGCTGCCTTAGCCAAACGCGGAGCCTCAATCTCAAGCAAAAAAGTATCTTGAGCCAACTCTTCTTTCCTAACTATTGTAAACATTACTATATATTTTGTACGATTAATAATCCTTTATAAGTTAGTAATTAGCATGTTAGAAAGTTAATTTTAGGAAATTGCCCGTGCAATTATAGAGCAGCAAAGTTAATAAATAAACAAAGACTTCTAACAATGACGACATTATTTTTAATTCACAATTCACAATTCACAATTCATAATTCATAATTCATAATCAGAATAATTGTCAATTGTTAATTGTTAATTGTCAATTGTTAACTGTTAATTGTTAATTGTTAATTGTTAACTGTTAATTGTTTAAGTTTATCTACGAACATCTCAATATCTTCTTCTGTGGTATCGAAAGAACAGAGCCAGCGTACAACGTCGTTATCCAAATCCCAGTCGTAGAAGAAATAATGCTTTTGCAGTTCTGTCCATATCTCACGTGGCAGTTGTACGAAGACGCCGTTTGCCTGTACAGGATACATCACTTTCAAAGAAGGTATGTCTTTTACCTTATTATATAGGAGTTGCGCCATCTTATTTGAATGTTCCGCGTTTCTTTTCCAGAGGTCGTCATTGAAATAAGCCTCGAACTGTACGGCGAGGAATCTCATCTTGCTGCAAAGTTGCAACGCCTGTTTTCTTCGATACTTAAAATCTCTCGCAAGTTCAGGGTTCAGGAACACCACCGCCTCGCCTATCATGAGGCCGTTTTTCGTTCCGCCGAAAGAAAGCACGTCGACGCCTAAGTCGGTTGTCATCTCTTTGAACGTGCAGCCTAAAGCGACAGCGGCATTTGCGAGACGTGCGCCGTCAACGTGAAGATACATATCATATTCGTGAGCGAGATCTGCAAGTGCCTTTATCTCTTCCAATGTATATAAAGTCCCGAGTTCCGTAGACTGCGTTATCGTTATCGCCTTAGGTTGCGAATGATGCTCAAATCCAAAACCATGAAGCTGCGTCTTGACAAGCTGAGGCGTGAGTTTTCCGTCGGAAGTCGCCACCGTAAGAAGACGGCATCCAACAACACGCTGCACCGAACCGCATTCGTCTACATTAACGTGAGCCGACTCCGCACACACAACTGCCTCGTGAGAACGACACATAGCATCGATACTTAAGGTGTTGGCACCCGTACCGTTAAACACAAAATATACCGACGACTGCTCCCCGAAATGTTTTTTAAACAAAGCCTCTACCCTCTCACAATATTCATCGTCGCCATAAGCGAGAGCATGATTTATATTAGCGTCAGAAATTGCTTTTAAAACCTCCGGACAAATACCGGAATGGTTGTCACTACCAAAACCTCTTTTCATAATACACAAGTTTAAATTAAGGATGTAAAGATAATAAATTGTCAACAGACAACGTACAAGGGACAATAGTTTTTTTAAAGGATAAAATCATAAATCACTTGCAAAGCAATTTATAGAAGTCCCCTTAATTAGTTTTAAGTAAATTTTACTTTTTTAATTAATATCCGTTAAGGAATGTATTTTTCTTTTATTTTCATCACAAAAAACATTGACAAGGTTTCATAAATGAGTTATTTTTGCAAGGAAGTTATAAATCTATGAGTGAGCTAACGAGAGGCATATTGAAGCAATTTTGGGGTTATCCTTCGTTTCGTCCGTTGCAGGAAGACATCGTCGATTCTGTCATTGAAGGAAAAGACACTTTGGCGTTGCTTCCCACTGGAGGCGGCAAGTCGATTTGTTTCCAGGTTCCAGCTATGGCGATGGATGGAGTCTGCATCGTCATCACGCCACTCATCTCCCTGATGAAAGATCAGGTGATGCATCTCAAGAAAATAGGCATAGCGGCAGCGGCGATATTCTCCGGAATGCATCATAATGAAATAGAAGTGGCTTATAATCAAGCCGCCTTCGGAATGCTGAAATTCCTTTACGTCTCACCCGAACGTCTGATGACCGACGCTTTCATAGAGGCGTTACGAAAGATGAAAGTATGTTTACTCGCCGTCGACGAATCACATTGCATCTCACAATGGGGCTACGACTTCCGTCCTCCTTATCTTAAAATCGCTGAGATAAGACAATATATCCCACACACACCAGTCATGGCTCTTACAGCTACGGCAACACCAAAGGTTGTTGACGACATACAATATCGTCTCGGCTTCAAAGAAAAAAACGTTTTTCAGACGAGTTACGAACGTAAGAACGTGACATATAACGTGATTCACGAAGCCGACAAATACGGACTCATGTATCGTCTGTTAAACAAGTTGGACAAGGGCAGCGGCATCGTTTATGTAAGAAGTCGCAAGCGCACTAAAATCATCGCCGAGTGGTTGCAGTCGGTCGGGATAAGCGCATCGTTTTATCACGCCGGATTGGACACCAAAACTCGCGACTACCGTCAACAGCTATGGATGGACGGCAAGATTAAAGTCATCGTCGCCACCAATGCTTTCGGAATGGGCATCGACAAACCAGATGTGCGTCTCGTCATACACTTAGACCTGCCCGACAGTCTCGAGGCGTATTTTCAAGAAGCGGGACGTGCAGGCCGCGACCTAAAACCTTCAGAAGCGTTTCTGTTAGTATCAGACACCGACATCAACAAATTGAAGGATAATATTAACTCTTCATATCCAGAACTCTCAAAAATAAAAATCATTTATGAAGCCTTATGTAATTATCTTCAGATTCCCATAGGAGCTGGCGAGAATCAGACTTACGACTTCGACATCAACGCTTTCGCACAATATTACAACTTCTCGTTATTAGAGGTCTTCAATGCCATAAAACTCATCGAAAGAGAAGGTCTGTTCATGACGTCGGAAGCGATGAACACTCCCTCCAAAATTCATATCAAAGCGGGACGAGAAGACTTGTATCGTTTTCAGATAGAATACAAGGAATATGATACGTTAATTAAATTTTTATTAAGAAACTACCCTGGTATTCTCAGCGACTTTGTCAACATACGTGAAGAACAGCTCTCTCAGAAAACCAACATTAGCATTGATAAAGTGGAACGTCAGCTTAAGAATCTCGACAGCATGAATTTCCTGACTTATATCCCGCGCAACGACAAACCACAGATTCAATTTCTTACGGAAAGAATCGATGTCAGATATTTCACGCTCTCTGATGAGATATTCAGAAACAGGAAAGAAGATGCCGCAAGACGTATTGACGCCGTCATTGATTTTGTTAATAATAACGAAGATTGCAGAAGTGTGCAACTTCTCCGTTATTTCGGCGAGAACATAAGAAAGACTTGCGGCAGATGTGACGTTTGCTCTTCTAAAAACAAGATGAATGTCAGTGACAACGAATATCGAGACATCAGTGAAACCATTGTCTGCGAATTACGTGAAAGCGATAATAATGTTTACGAGATATTAAAAAAAGTTAACAATCATCATGAAGAGAAAGTTCTCGAAACAATCAAATGGATGATTGACAACGACATTATTGAGCGTGACGGCGAAAGAATCAAATTGAGACACAATTAAGGGACATCTATAAATTAGACGTACTAAATCTAACTCAAGATAAAATCATATATTCTTTGAAAAGCAATTTATAGAAATCCCCTTAAACAAAAAGCGGCAACACTTTTACCATGTATTGCCGCCTCAATTATGCATCACGCGTTAAAATCACGCACTGATAATCTCGTATTATTTCAAGAGTTCAGCACCAGCCTTAAACTTAACGACTGTCTTTTCTGGAATAATAATCTCAGCACCGGTCTTAGGATTGCGACCTTTTCTTGCTGGATGATTGCTTGTTGAGAATGTTCCGAATCCTACCAATGAGATACGATCGCCTTTTTGTAATGCTTCTGCTGATGCTTCCATGAATGCTTCAAGAGCTTTCTTAGCATCTACCTTTGTCATGCCGGCTTTCTCTGCCATTATGCTCACTAATTCTGCTTTGTTCATAACAATTATTTTTTAAGATATTATTAAACAATTACTTAATCATTTCGCATACAAATCTAAATATTTATTAATAAAAAAACAAGTTTTTTTTTGATTTTTTAATTTTTTTATTAATAGCAATTTTGATATTTCATTTAGATTTACGAAAATATCAGTATTTATTAAAACTTTTAAAAAATAAATATGGGAGGATTTTTTTGTTTATTGGTATAATTCAAGATAATTACAATAAAAAAAACGCCATAAAAATGACGTCTTTATAATATAATTCAGCTAAAATCATGAAAAAAATATCATAATAAAGCACAATAATCGTAAATTGTCAATCTACTATAACATTCAATTTTCCAGACGTATCAATGTGTTTTTATTTTTTATGGGAATCATTGATGCGTCTCTACATTAATTTTCAATTTGTCAGACGCACCAATTACACATTATTTATTTTCAATGGTGTAATGTGTCACGTCTCTACATTAATTTTCAATTTTCCATTTAATCTTGCACCTCTCAAAAAATCGGCGACCGGCATAGCTTTCTTACCAGCTTGCTGCAAATAATTTATTGAAATGTAAGAATCTTTTAAGACCACTTTCAGGTATGACTTACCGTCTGTAATCACCTGTTTCATTTCATAAGTATCTGACGGTCTATCTTCTAAACTAACATCAAATATTTTCAGGTCGATAGTCTCGCCATTTTCTGAAACAAGTTGAGTATGAGCGGCTGGATAAGGTGACAATCCTCTGATGAAATTGAATACAGACTTAGCATCTTTTGTCCAGTCGATCTTACAATCTTCTTTAAATATTTTAGGTGCAGGTTTCAGCTGTATGTTGTCTCTCTGAATAATCGACTCTTGTGATTGTGAATGCAGTCTTCCCTCTTCTATCATCTTTATTGTATCAACAACCACCTTATTACCTAAGATCATCAGTTTGTCGTGTAGAGTTCCCGCTGTTTCCTTTTCTTCAATAACGACTTTCTCCTGTAATATGATTTCGCCAGTATCAATCTCCTTATCGAGGAGGAATGTAGTAAGACCGGTCTCTTTCTCTCCATTGATGATAGCGTGGTTAATAGGAGCAGCTCCTCTATATTGTGGCAGCAACGAAGCATGAAGGTTGAACGTTCCTAAACGCGGCATACTCCATACCACTTCCGGCAACATTCTGAAAGCCACCACTACAAACATATCGGCGTTTAATGACGACAATTCTTCTATAAACTCAGGAGATTTCAGGCTTACAGGCTGCATGATCGGCAATCCGTATTTCAACGCCGTTTCTTTCACGTGCGAACTTTGTATTTTCTTTCCTCTTCCGGCTGGTTTATCAGGAACAGTAACAACAGCAGCGACTTCATAACCCGCTGATATTATCGCTTCTAACTGAGACGAGGCGATTTCTGGTGTACCAAAGTAAACTATCTTCATAAATATTTTTTATTTGCAAAGTTAAGAAAAAACATCATAGTACAGACACCTGCAATAACGATATAGGAGTCCGCTTATTCTTTTATAAGCTTATTTTTCAAATATTCATTTTTAGCGTACAACAAGAAGAACACCATAGAAACAAAAGAAACAAGTGCCGACATCATGAAGGCGAATTTATAACCACCGAGGTGTTCCGCCACATAACCTCCGCCTATTATTCCTATTCCAATACCCAAATCCCAGCTTGTCAATATTGTTGAATTGGCAGTTCCTCTTTGTTCGTTAGGTGCCATATTTAAAAACATGGTCTGTACGGCAGGATACATACTGCCCTGACCGAATCCAATGACGACAGCAGAAATGTAATATCCGTATAAATTCTGCCATAAGGCGAAAAGAGAATATCCTAACACAACGAATATCACTCCGTATGTTGCATTTCTGACAGCGTGACCTCTGCTCAGCGACTTGACACCGACAAAACGCGACATTATCAATCCGACAGCAAAAAGCATAAAGAAAGTTCCTGTTCCGGTAGTAATATTAAGAACATCCTGACTATAAATAGCGATATAAGTGGACAATATTCCGTAAGCTGTTGCCACACAAGCGATACATACACCTTGGCTCCAGCCTTTCAACAATATGAATCTGTCTAACGACATTTTCTGTTTATCCATCACTGGCGGACGGTATTTACATTCAACTGTTGTGTTTATGAGAAATCCCGCTATAGCGAAAGCCAACGCAACAGTGAATAAGACATTATAATTCTGTGAATGCGTATACAGCCACAAACTCAACACCGGGCTCAGAGCCATCGCGAAATTATTGCTTAATCCCCAGTATCCAATACCTTCACCTCTTCTTTGTGAGGGGAGCACATCGATAGCGACAGTACTGCTCGACACGGAAGCAAGTCCAAACGGTGCACCATGAAGCGTCCTTATCACAGCGAACAAAACAATAGAACCCGTGATATAATATCCAAGAAAGAATAAGGCGAAAGCGATAAAACCTAACAGCAGCACTTTCTTTCTTGAGAATCTGTCGACGATGTAACCACTGAAAATACGTATGGCAAGAGCCGCCACGCTATATCCACTCAACACCAAACCGATGGTAGCTTTATCGGCGGCGAAGACATCCCTGAGATATAACGGCAAAATCGGTGTCACAAAATAGAAAGAAAAATACAGCATAAAATTAGCGACCCATATTTTCAAATAATTGCCAGCAAACAATTTAGGCTTCTCTACTAATTCAGATTCCTGTTTCATGATAAAAAATTAATAAAAAAACCCGACTCTTTGTTAAGGAACCGGGTAAATGCAAATTATGAAAAAATCCAGTTTATTATTTCATTTCAGATTGTGCTCTTGCTATATATTTCTCAATACTGAAACCTTCATTGCTGGTTGGATAGTCAGCCTTGATTTTTTTGTAAGCATCAACTGCCTTCTGATAGTTACCAGCCATTTCGTAAGCCATACCTGCTCTGAGCAAATACATCGGTGATGTGAAACCGTTAGCAGATTTCAAAGCTGCGCTTTCATAGCACTTAGCTGCTTCTGCAACATTACCGAGTTCCATGTTAGCGTCGCCCATTGCGCCCAATGCTAACGATGTTAACATAACATCTTTGCCATTGAAATCTTTAAGGTAATTAATTGCGTTATTGAAGTCGCCAGTATTAAGATAGCAGATACCAGCGTAATATTTTGCCAAATTAGCTGTTTTTGTTCCACCAAATTCGTTGATCACATCAACAAATCCCAAATAGTTACCGTCACCATTAAGTGCTGATGTGAAGTTATCATTTTCAAAATATTGCTCAGCATGGTAGATCGCTTTTTGTGCGTTTTCTTCACGTGGTTCAAGATAGAACTTCTTAACTCCAAAGAAAGCTAATACTGCTACGATAACTACTGAAAGCACTATCACTATAGCTTTCTGATTCTTTTCTACGAAAAGTTCTGCGTTACTTAATGTTGATTCAATCGATTCGAGGCGTTCGTCACCCTCATTCTTTACTACGTTTTGTTTTGCCATATCAATAGATTTTTTTCGGAGTGCAAATTTAGTTTTTTTTACTGAAAAAACAACAAAAAAAATAAATATATTTGCTCAAATATTTTTTAAATCTCACAACCATGAAAAAGTTCACATTCTCAATGCTTTTGTTGTTTATTCTAACGTCTTACAGCATAGTAAACGCACAAGAAAACGAAGACATAATATTCAACAACGCTGAAATATGGCTCAGCACCGACGCACAAACAATCAATAATCCGATGCTAAACACTGGTGCTAATATTGCAGGCAAGACTTTTAAGGCGACGGATTTTTTCGAAATCATAAAGACACCTGACAAACAAAGAGCAGCCTATGGCAGAAAATTATTCGACACACCACAGTCTATGATCTGGAAAGAATCTACAGAAATGCCGAATACAGACAATATTAATAATGAACAATATGCCTACACATATATGGCAGGTTACTTGGAAAATGTCAAATACCAAGAAGTTAAACTTAAGGCGGAATCAAGTTCACCATACGAACTCTATCTTGACGGCGAAAAAATAATATCGTACGACATCTTTTGCCAAAGTAAAACCAAAGACAAGACTTTGAATTTAGAAATCGGCAAGCACGACATAATGGTTAAGTCGTTATACAAAAAAGATACATGCAACTGGAATTTCAAATTGGAGTTCGGCAGCGAGAATCAGAACACGCTTTCATGGAGCATCGATCCTAAAAAAACAATGGATCTTACCACGGTCATGAACGGAATACGTTTCGCCGGCGTATCAGTCTCACCTAACGGTAAATATGCCAAATATTCATATAGAGAAACTTTCTCCCCTGACGGAAAGTCGACAAGTTGGTCGGAAATAATCGACTTGGATAATAATGTGATTGTGTTGACAACAAAACATAACGGCTTAGGTAGCTTCAGTTTCCACCCCACAGAGAACGCGATACATTATAGGAAAAACGAAAACGGCAAATCTCAGGTCTACAAGCAGTCGCTCGAAAACGGAGAAATTACACTTTTGATGGAAGCATCCAAAGACATGAACTACTACAGCATATCCAATGACGGCAATCATATAGTTTACGGCATTAATATAAAAGGAGAAAAAAGCAAAGACGGCGTGCATCGTCTCGATGGTATGGAAGACCGCTGGCCCTCATGGCGCAACCAAACAAATCTGTATCACTGCGATGTATTGACGGGAATCCATACACAACTCACCGCAGGAAATCTAAGCACTTCATTACACGATATAAGCAATGACGGCAGCAGAATAATTGTCAGCCAGTCAACAAGAGATTACGAGGTCCGTCCATATTCCAAACAGATAATGATGGAAATAGACTTAAATGACTTTAGCGTCGACACTCTATGGAACGACCCTTTCGGCGGTTCCGCTCAATATTCTCCTGACGGGAAGACATTGTTAGTGACAGGCTCGGCTGCAATGTTCGAGGGTGCGGGAAGAAACCTTCCGAAGAAAATGATCGCCAACGACTACGACACTGAAGCTTATCTCTTCGATCTGGAGACAAGACAAGTGAACTGCATCAGCAAGGACTTCGACCCTAATATCGAGAAAGTCACATGGTGCAGCGACGACAATAAGATTTATATGTTAGTTGAGGAGAAATCATATAACAACATTTACGTGTATGATATTAATAAAGGTATATACGAAGAAATAGAAACAGAATTAGACAACGTTTTTAATATCAGCAAGGCAGCAAACAGCTCGCTTTTAGCTTATTACGGAAGCGGAATACAGTCACCGGAAAGAGGTTTCATCGTTGATTTAGAAAACAATAAAATCATAAGCGAGAATAATCCTGAAGAAGAATTATTCAACGACCTCACTTTCGGCGATTATTTCGATTATACATACAAAACAAAAGACGGCGTTATCGTCGATGGTTTCTATTACTTACCTCCTAATTTCGACAGCAGCAAGAAATATCCTATGATAGTATATTACTACGGAGGAACAAGTCCGACAGGCAGACATCTGAGAGGTTTATATCCTAAGAATTATTTCGCAGCCAACGGATATATTGTCTATATCATCATACCTTCAGGTTCAACAGGTTACGGTCAAGAATTCGCAGCACGCCACGTCAACAACTGGGGCATCACCGTCGCCGATGAGATTATCGACGCCACGAAGAGTTTCATTAAAGACCACGATTTTGTCGATGCTGAACACATCGGCTGCATGGGAGCATCATACGGAGGTTTCATGACAGAACTTCTCACTACACGTACCGACATTTTCGCGGCAGCAATTTCTCATGCTGGTATCAGTTCCATCTCATCATATTGGGGCGAAGGCTATTGGGGATGGGGATACAACACTGTTGCAGCGGCTGGTACCTTCCCATGGGATAATCAAAAGATGTATGTCGGACAAAGCGCATTGTTCAATGCGGATAAAATCGACACCCCTCTCCTACTTCTCCACGGAAGCGCCGACACCAACGTCCCTGTTGGCGAGAGTATCCAACTTTACACCGCATTGAAACTTCTCGGAAAAGAATGCGAGTTAGTTCAGATTGAAGGACAAGACCATCATATCGTCGACTATAAAAAACGTATCAAATGGCACAAGACCATCATGGCTTGGTGGGAAAAACATCTGAAAGGAAATAACGAGTGGTGGGAGGAACTTTATTAATTAACAATTAACAGTTTACAATTGACAATAAAAAATAATTTGGTTTAAGGTTTAATGCTTAAGGTTTAAGGTTGGATTAATAAACTTTAAAACTAACGACCTTAAAACTACCTTAAACTTTAAACCTTAAACTTTAAACTAAAAAATAATGACAGAAAAGGACAGAGAATTATACAATTTTTTAAGTCAATATACGACTGAAGAAAGAAAGAAACGTTTTGAGGAAGTTTTAAATTACAGAACTCGCCACGTGACTGTGGTGTTGGAAGACATTTATCAATCACACAATGCGAGTGCTGTTTTAAGAAGCTGCGACATTAACGGCATACAAGACATTCATGTGATAGAAAACCGCTGGGTTTATAATGTAAATCCCGACATCGTCGTCGGAAGTATCAAATGGCTTGACCTAAAAAAATACAACGAACAGGATTTCAACACTCCGGAAGCATTTGACGCTCTCCATAAGAAAGGTTACAAAATCGTGGCGACATGTCCTCATCAAGACGATTATACACCAGAAGAACTACCTTTAGATCAGCCGGTTGCTATCGTATTTGGAACAGAGAAAACTGGATTAAGCGATTATGCATTGGAACATGCTGATATGTACGTCAAGATTCCTATGTTCGGATTCACAGAAAGTTATAACATCAGTGTCTCAGCAGCCTTAATGATGTACACTTTAACCCAACGACTCCATAACAGCGACATCAATTGGCATCTTACCGAAGAAGAGAAAGAAGAACTCCGTCTTGACTGGAGCAAGAAAAGCATCAAACGCTTTTGGGATTTCGAAAAGAAATTCAGAGAGTTACACCCGAAGTTTTATTAATTCATAATTCACAATTCATAATGCATAATGCATAATCAGCGATTAAAAAAATAATTATGAATTATGCATTATGCATTATGAATTCTTAATTACTCTGTATACGAGTTCCTCTCCCGGTCGAGCGAGACGCATTCTTTCACGTTGCTCATCAGCGAGTTCAAAGTATAATCTGTCGGCATCGACTTCGAAGCCAGCATCTCTTAAAACATCGGCATAATCGCGACCGAATTGTCTGACATGATCATATTGTCCGAAAAGCCTTTGACGTTCCTTCGGGTCTGTAACTGAAGGATCTTCAAAAGTATCTACATTTGGATTTATCGGCACCAACAATATAGCCCAGCCATTAGGTTTTAATATTCTCTTGATTTCAGAAAATGCTTTATCGACATTATCAACATGTTCCAAGACATGATTACAAATAACGACATCGTATGTATTATCATGAAGATTAATATTCGTGACATCAATATGCATATCCGCAATCGGAGAATCCAAGTCGGCTGTTGTATAATCCAAGTTTTTCAACGACTTAAATCTTTTTAAGAAAGGTTGTTCTGGAGCGAAATGAAGAACTTTTAAATCGTCAGTAAAGAATCCTGTTTTCTCCTTAAGATAAAGCCATAGCAAACGATGTCGTTCCAAAGACAAACAATTAGGACACAAACGATTATCCATAGCTTCTCCATAACCGTATGGTAAGAACTTACGAAAATGTTTTCCGCATATCGGACATTCCACTTTATTTCCCCAATAAAAAGGTCTAATGACAATACTGAATAAATAACTAAATTTTATTAAGATTTGACGAGGAAGCAACTTTGTCAGAAGCGAGATTATCTTTTTCATTGTTAAAAATTATTTTGATATATCTTTATACAATTTCATTATCGTCCCTGTCATCTTCGACCATTCATATTTCTTTTTTTCTTCTATGATATTATTCTCGAAAAAATCTTCTCTATCGTTATCATAGAAGTCACATATAGCATCAGCGATTTTAACAGGCGTTGGTTCAACCACATAACCGACTTTACCATCAGGTACTATCTCTCTCAGTCCGCCTACATCAGTCACCAACATAGGTTTTTCAAAATGATAAGCCACCTGAGTCACACCGCTTTGCGTCGCCGATTTGTAAGGTTGAACGACCATATCGGCCAGATTAAAGAAATTCTTGACTTCCTCATCTGGGATATACTTATCACAAATAATGATTTTATCCTTAATATCAAGTTTATCAATCATTTGAAGATAAGGTTCTTTCTTATCATAAAATTCACCTGCAACAACAAGTTTCAAAGGATAATTGTCAATTCGCTCGTCCGCCATAGCCTTCAACAGTAAGTCGAGTCCCTTATATTCGCGTATCAAACCGAAGAAGAGCAGATAATTATAATTAGTATCAAGATACAGACTGCTCATTGCCATCAGTTTATCTTCCTTATCTCCATAATGATCGTAAAGCGGATGCGGTGAGAACAATTTCGGTTTATCCTTTTTATCTAATTTCGAAATATCATGCAAGACAGATTTAGAAAGAGCCACATACGCGTCCATCGATTTTACAAAGCGAGGCGAGAACAATATGTCGAGAACAGATTTCTCATGTGGCATCATATTATGAACCAAGCCGATACAACGAGTATGTTTATTCTTCTTGATTATCTTAGACATCTTCGCGTAACACGGAGCAAAGAACGACATCCAATACGCAAATATCACAATATCTGGATTTTTCATTCTTATCTCCTTCGCTGTTTTAATCCATGTAAAAGGATTCACAGAATTTATCTTTCTAAAGATCTTGATTTTTTCGGGAGCAGGCGCATCAGAATACTGGGTTTTCCCCGGGAAAAGAAATGAAGGATATTGCAAGGTAAAAGTATAAAGCTCAACATCATCGTTCTCAGCGACAAACTCCGTAGCCAATCGGTCGGTGAAAGCAGCGATTCCTCCTCTATACGGATGTGCGGGTCCTACTATTATTATTTTCATTTTTTATCTAAGTCAATTTTAAAAATGACAGTATCTTATCGATAATATCATTAACTTGTTTTGAAATATTTGATTTATATATAATTACAACTCCTAACATCGAGAATAGTGATGTTCTTACAATAGAGTCTAAAATCTGTCCTAACAGTTCTGTGTCAAACAATGAAAGTAAATATCCTGATAAATAATTTTGAAACACATAATCCATTATGAACAGCGTAAAAATTATCAAGAAAGTATATAATTCTCTCATCGAGAACGGATTCACCTTTACTTTTATCTTAACAAATGTTAACAGAAACAGATAATACACAATATAAGAGACAAGAGATGCCAAAGCAGCACCATTCATTCCCCACAACGGTATTAGTTTAATATTCATATAAATCGCTGTTACTGTGAGTATCACAGTGAACAGTAGCGAGTAGTAATAATATTTGGAATAACTTAGAACTGTCGCACCTACATTTAATGAAGTATTTATAATTTTCACAAAAGAAAGAATAAATACAACCAACATCGCTTCGTCATAAACATCGCCGTTTGGAATCAAGGTATATATCAGATCTATGTTAATCCAAATTAAGAAAAATATAAACGTAGAAGCAAGGAACTGATGTAACGAGACATTTTTAACCAATTCATTGACAGCAGTCATATCATTATCTTTCATTCCTTGAGAGATTTGCGGACGAGAGATAGCGGCTAATGAACGATATGGAATTTCCACCATACTCGCTATATAAACCGCTATTGTATTAATTCCTGCAACAGCCAAACCGAGTTTTCCAGAAACGAAAAATGTATTTAAAACCGGAATAAGATTAGATGCCAATGATGTAGCTATCAAAAACAGTGTATAGAACACAAAGTCTTTACGCAACCAACTTGAAATAAAAGAAGGTTGTATCTTAAACGAGATTCTTTTTAATGAAAAAAGATAAATAATATTAAGAATTGTAGCGACTCCGTAAGTCAGGCAAAGAGCCATCACCATACCATCAAGATTCAAAATGTCGAATGCATACATCAGATAAACGGCCAACGTCATAAGACGTATTCCGACTTCACGTATGAATCTCGGGATGACGATACGCATCAGCAGATTTGAATTTGTTTCAAAGACAAGCAGATACATCATAAAGAACGCCATAGGTATGACGAAATATATGTAATCGACAAAGAGACTTGAATTCTGAGAGAAGTAATTCTCTATCGGTTTCTTAAATATCAGAAATAATATTGTAAAAAAAACAAAACCTACCAAGGGGATTAATACCGACCATCCGAAGAATCCGTGGTCACGTTCTTTTTCATCTTTGAAATATGGATAATAGCGCATCGCCGACGTGCTCGTACCAAGCTGCGCCAATCCCGATAGCAGAATAGACGCATCGACGAGTACACGTGTCAAACCGACTTCTTCCGTTGTAAGATATTTTGTTACGATAAAGAATGTCGTGATGAATCCCACAAACACTCCTAAATAATTCATTATCGTACCTTTAATACTCTGACGAACGACGATACCCATTATTTCAATTAACAATTTACAATTAACAATTGAAGTATGTAATTACTTAATTTTATTTAAGATATTCTTTACGAATTTCTTTGTTGGATAATCGTTATCGTTAAAGACATGATAAAGTTCTGACATCAAAGGATAAGCGTTTATATCAATATGACTGTCTAATACTTTCTGATAGAAGACATCCACAGCGATACGTCCTTCAAGCACCACTTTTTCTGATATTCCGCTGTTGAAGAAACCTTTGCCGATGAGAAGTCCGAGTGTTCTGTTACGGCTCATATCATTAAGGGCTGTGAGTGAGAAATCGCCAAAACCACAATAGTTGAACATCGTAATATCCTTACCTCCGAAATTGATAAGCAAGCTACGCATCTCATTGATTGCCTTGGTTATTATAAGCGACCTCATATTTGCGGAATCATAGTTAGCGTCAAGCATTCCGATTATGATTGCGTAGATATTTTTCAAGATACTCGCATATTCCACCCCGTTCATGTCGTTTGAATAATCGAAGTAGATATTTGTATTTTCAAACAAGTCAGCCACCTCATTAAAATAGTCGTTAGTGAAAGATGCCAAGGTAAAACCAGTTTCCTGACGATTGATAATTTCACGTGCGAAAGAAGGTCCTTTCATCGTAAGTATTGGATTTACAAGAAAATGGCTCACGCAATCAGGAATAAGTTTATCGTCTTTTCCGAAACCTTTAGCAAGATTTACTATAATAGCTCTTGGATTCAAATATTTCTTATGCTCGAACAAATAATCAACTACAGCAGTCGATGGTATTGCCATAAAAATCACATCAGCATCGCTCAGTATATTTATATCTGAAGAAGCTTTAAGCGTTCTCGACAACTTCACATTAGGGAAATACGTTATATTAAGTCTCTGGTTGTTAATAGACTCCACTACTTCTTCTTCAATAGAAAGCAAAGTAACATCATACATTCCTTTTCTTGCTAAAACATTGCCTATGGCTGTCGCAATAGCACCGCTTCCTACAAAAACTATCTTTTTCATAGCGTTATTTTTATAACCTAAAATATTATTTCTTAATAAATTTTCTGACAACAACATTAGAATCTTCATCCTGTAACTTCACAAGATATAATCCTTCTTTCAAGAAACTTACGTTAAATTTATTATCAGCAATTGTCTCATTACAAATTTCCTGTCCTAATGAATTATAAATCACTATATTCTTAATCTTATATCCTGAGAAGAAGATATTGTCTCCAACAGGATTCGGATATATAACGATCTTATTATCAGGGTTATTCTCTGCAACATTAATATGTTCGCAATCAACATAATAATTAAAGAACTCACCAACTTGAGGTTTGCCTTCCGATTGATATATCATTATATCTTTATCATAAATTTCAAAAGAGCATTCGTCATCTTCATCAGAATATGCAGCATTGACATAATTCCAAAAGAACGTAAGCGTATCATTATCAGGGACAGATACCGTAATGGTATCAAAAGAACCATGTTCCAAACCTATTCTTTTCACGACAATGCCTCGAGAATCTAATACTGAAATAGAAGGCGAAAGCCAGCCATCATCATCAGAGTCGTATAGATTGAATCTCAGTTCACAAACAGGACCTGTCATAATAGTATCGATGACAGCCTTACCTTTCAAGCCATTAAACATAGGATAAATGCAATAATAATTCACTCCATTCTTATCCAATTGATCTTCATACGATAGAGTTTCGCCCGGAGTAGGATTATCGAATGTAAACAAATGTTCGGTATTACGTAGCACTATTATAGAATCAATCTTTGAAAGTGCGTCATCATTAAGCTTTTGTGTTGGTGCATCGAAAGAAATTGTATTCAACAGAGTTTCATCATTAACTTCAATCACAACATTCTCAATTGGTTTTGGTTGCTGGTAATATTCATCATTCGGACGAATATTAAATACCGCCTCATGACCGTATGGAAAATCATAATAAGTCAGATAGAAGTTATCTATCGCATAATATCCGTTATCGAATCCTTGCCAACCCCAGTTGAAATAAAACAACATATTTTCATCGTATCCACAACATACGAAAGCGTGTCCTCCATCAGGTCCATAGGCCGAATAATATAAAGGCTCACCATTATAAAGACTCCATGATAAATCACCTTCCCACATATCTCCCATATAATAACGCATCTCTATATCAGAAGAATAACGGAAGAAAGCGTTTAACGAATATTGGACATAGTCGGAGTATGCGCCACTGGCTGTCGGGCCATACATCATATTCACACTAACACCAGCATGATATTGCAATAAAGCGACTGCGTCAATCTCTACTTGATGACTTGTATAATCAAGAAATTCAGGCATAAATTCATATTGGTATTGAGTCTCTTCAAAATCAACTTGCAACAATCCATAATCACTATAATAATAATGACTTTCTTGCCCGACCTGCGGCCATTCCCAGTAATTCATTATCTGAGCCATTGCGTTTGCGACACAACCCGACTTTACATGTCCGCCATATCCAGCAGGATCTTCCGGACACATCGAGTTATATAGATCAGACTGATTCCATGTTGTTGTGACTAAGGGTTTAACGAAGTTATCTGTTCTGTTGAAAGAAAGTTTTCCTGTATTTTTCAAACATTCCCAATCCTTTTTAGCAGCATCGCTTCTTTCCAAATCATTGTCGACGACATATTCGTAAGTCGACACATAATTGCAGAAGAATGTATTAAGACCTGGATTTATGTTTTTACTATTGAATATATTATCATCAGAATATCCTAATATCGGACGCATTCTATCATCAGCGGAGACTATCACAAACCCCTTGCCTTTGTTAGTAAACACATAAAAAGCCGTCTCGCCTTTATGCGTTGACGACGTATACTCCAACTCTAAATCTATGTTTCTTAAATTCGTATTATTCTTCAAGAACAATGTTCCCAAGGACTTTGCTGTTTGAACATCAACACTTTGAGATAAGAGATTGACATTCATCAAAAACAACACTATAGAAATAAAAAAGACTTTCTTCATCGTTACAATATTTAATCGACAAAGATAAGTCTTTTATATTTATTTATCAAGATAATTACAGCTAAATTTTCAAAAAAATGCTGTTATATCATCGAGCATTTTATTTTTCTGCTTGTATCCGTATCTCCTAAAGTAATCTCAACTTTTATAAAATGTTCAGGCATCAGAGGATCAATAAGTTCCGGCCATTCTAACAAACATAGATTTCCACCGTAGAAATAATCTTCGTAACCAATATCGAAGACTTCTTCTAAACTTTTTATCCTATAAAAATCAAAATGAAAAACCGAATCGAGATTTTCTGTTTGATACTCATTTACCAAAGCGAAAGTCGGACTGTTAACCTCATCTTGTACACCAAGTTTCGCGCACAGATTCTTTATCAGAGTAGTCTTGCCCGCTCCCATATTACCATAAAAAGCCACGATATTAGAATAGTCGCGCCAATCGATCAATAATTCAGAGACTTTCGATAATTCCTCAATATTATTTATTTCAAATGTTACTTCTTGCATTGTTAAAAATTATTTACTTTTCAAATATGCGACAGGTATCAGCATCTCATTCATAGAGATACCTCCGTGCTGGAATGTGTTCTTATAATAATTTACGTAATAATTGTAATTGTTAGGATAAGCGAAGAAATCGTTAGAACGACAAAAAACGTAACTCGTACTGACATTTATCTTCGGAAGGAAAATCTTTTCGGGGTCGCGGACTTCAAACACTTCTTTAGCATTATATTTCAGGCTCTTACCATATTTATAACGAAGATTGGTATTGACAGCCTTATCTCCAAGAATCTTGACAGCGTCTTTCACCCACACCGAACCATGGTCGGTCGTAACGATGACATCACATTTTTTATGCGAGATGAATTTCATGATGTCGAAGAGCGAAGAATGTTCGAACCACGAAAGCATCAGCGAGCGATACGCCTCTTCATCAGATGCTAACTCCCTGATTATCTCCATTTCCGTACGAGCATGCGACAACATATCGACAAAATTATAGACTATCACGTTTAGTTTGTTCTGCATCAGATTAGACATCTGTTCCGCCAACTTCTTTCCTGCTGCGAGATTAAGAACTTTGTTATACGAATATCTTATGTTCTTTCCAAAACGACGCAACTGTTCTCCAAGTAGTTCACCTTCATACTGATTCTTAGTACCTTCATCTTCCTCATCAACCCAATATTTAGGGTAACGTCTACGAATCTCCAACGGCATCAGACCTGCAAAAATAGAATTTCGCGCATATTGTGTCGTAGTTGGCAAGATGCTATAATAAATATCATCGTTTTCGGTACGGAAATATGGTTCCAACAAAGTCTGTATCGACTTCCACTGGTCATAACGAAGATTATCAATAAGAATGAAAAACAACGGCTTGTCGCTATCATCGAGACGAGGAATCACCTTATCTCTAATTAAAGTATGAGAAAGCGTTGGTTTACTTTCAGAATTTGGTTGAATCCAGTCTACATAATTACGTTCCACATAACGAGAGAAAATATTGTCGGCTTCCAATTTCTGCATCGAAAGAACTTCTTTAATCCCTTCATCATTGGATCTCTGTAGTTCCAACTCCCAACGTGTCAGGTTCTTATAAACGTCAACCCATTCATTATAGTTGAGATTGTTGTTTATATCCATTCCGATCTTACGAAATTCCTGCTGATATTTAGAAGTCGACTTCTCATTAACAAGCTGTTTCTGTTCAAGATTTCTTTTAAGAGAAAGTAAAATCTGGTTAGGATTAACAGGCTTTATCAGATAATCGGCTATCTTACTTCCTATAGCATCTTCCATGATACTCTCCTCTTCACTCTTAGTAATCATCACGATAGGAAGATTCGGATATTCAGCCTTGATTCTCTCTAACGTCTCAACACCAGAGATGCCTGGCATCTGTTCATCTAAAAAAACTATATCGAAATGTCGCTCACGAACCAAATCAATAGCTTCACTGCCGTTATTAGTCGTAACGACCTCGTAACCTTTTTTTTCCAGAAACATAATATGTGGGCGCAGAAGTTCTATCTCATCGTCAGCCCAAAGAATCGTTGTTTTTATCATAGTCATTTTTTCTAAAGTCAACGGACAACTGTCAACAGTCTTCATCCATAGCCATTTTACTAAATCTAACGAGAATATTTTAAAATTGTTTTACAAAAGAAATAATTTTTAATGTCAACAGACAACGGACAACAGACAACAGACTTCATCCACATTTTTTCACATCGTGATGTTCAACTAAGCTGACAGCTAAATTTCATTTCTTCTCTTTCGATTTCAATACTAAGCTCTTAGCTTCTTCCTGCAATCTTGCTTCTTCCTCCGTTGTAGGAACGATGACAATTCCGTGAGGTTGAGGCACAGTGTCGTCATTGACGTGAACAAAAGTAGCGAATCCGTCGCAGAATATTCTGTCAGGTGTTTTGTTACAAGTTATTTTCGTGTAAACCGTCAAAGTACTTTTTCCATTAGAAATGACTGTACTCTCGATAGAAAGAGCGTCGCCTGCATATATTGGATGAAGGAATTCCAAACCATGAACTTTCAGACAAACAATATGTTGTGGATTAATATATTCCGCAACAGCGATGAATGAAGTCTCGACAAACCATTCAGCGCATCTACCTGCGAAAAAAGTCTTGTGATGATTAAGATCCTCACTTTTTACTAACCTTTGTGATAATGCTTTTTGTAACATGATTTTTAATTTTTAAGTCAACAGACAACAGTCAACGGACAACAGACTTCGTCCACTAATTGCCATCTGAATATTTCCAATTTATTTTTTATGATGTTTGATATTCTATATTAATTGTTTATTTTTCATCGGTGTAATATGTAACGTATTCTCTACCATAATTTTCAATTCGTTTCAGACGCATCAATTACATCGTGTTTATTTTCAGTGTGTAATTGACACGTCTCTACCATCTTTAAATTGTTAATTGTCAATTGTTAATTGTCAATTGATTTAACAATGTCTCTCGCTATCATAGAGTTCTCCCCTATTTCTTTTGCAGCTTCATCGCCAGCCTTACCATGAAGATAGACTCCGAGAAGAGCTGCTTCCTGAGGAGTATAACGTTGAGCGAGAAGCGACAATATCATTCCCGTCAAGACATCGCCACTGCCAGCCGTCGCCATCCCCGGATTGCCCGTCGAGTTGAAGAAACATGTTCCGTTGGGAAATGTAATTGCTGTATGAGCACCTTTCAACACGATGATTATATTATGTATAACAGACATCTTTCTTTGAAGTTCAAGACGTTCGTATGAATTATTCGTCTTCCCGAACAAACGCTCAAACTCTTTCGGATGCGGCGTAAGTATCGTGTTATCAGGAAGAAACGAAAGCCATGTAGGGTTTTCTGAAATTATATTAAGAGCGTCAGCATCTAACACCAAAGGCTGCGTCGCTTCCTGTATTATCTTCTTCAACAAAGTCGTCGTCTCAGCATTTTTACCTATTCCTGGACCGACGCCGATCGCAGTATATGGAATAATGTCGTCTATTTCAGTACAATGAGTCTCAGATTTGTCGATGCTCGTCATCGCTTCCGGCAGATAGATTTGCATCGGGAGAAGAGCGTCTTTTGGAAGATGAGCGGTGAGAAGCCCGACACCCGTACGGAGACAAGCCTCCGCAGCGAGAAGAGCAGCTCCCGTCTTGCCCGAAGAACCCGCCACCAACAAAGCATGTCCGTAAGTACCTTTATGAGAGAACTTTGTACGCTTGCGTAATATCGGCATCGCCATATCTTCTGTAGTATAGAAGTTCAAAGTCTCCACATTATCAATGAAATCCTTATGCAAACCAATATCCAAGACTTCCCATCTTCCTACAAAGGCATCATTCTCCGGAAACATGAAAGCAAGCTTCGGAAACTGAAAACTCAATGTGTAATCGGCTTTGAAGATTTGATGAGAGTTGTGAGATTTGAACGAAGACTTTTGTCCGTTGTCTGTTGTCTGTTGACTGCCTAAGGCATGAAGTCCCGATGGAATGTCGATAGCAATTCGTATAGCGTTATTATCATTAAGATGTTTAATCAGTTCTGCTGCAAAGCCTTCTATATTTCTATTCAAGCCCGAACCGAATATTGCATCAACGACAATATCCTTCTCATTTATCAGAGGAAAATCGTCTTCGGAGAAAATATCGTACATTGGAGTCTCGGTTTCTTCTTTTAAACGATTGAAATTCATCTCACAGTCGCGGCTCATTTTATCAGAAAAACGTACGATGAAAACCTGCGGTATTATTCCTGTGAAGAAAAGCATACGAGCGAGAGCGAGACCGTCGCCTCCATTATTACCGATTCCACAAAAAATTTTAACGGAAACTTCCTTTGTCTTACAGCGTTTCATAAACCAATCGTAAACCTTAGAAGCCGCACGTTCCATCAAATCGACGGAATCAATAGGTTCATTTTCAATAGTAAAAGCATCAGCTTCTCTAATCTTTTCAACAGGAAGAATCTTCATTTTATCAGATATTTTGTTTTTACAAAGATAACGAAAGTCAACAGACAACTGACAACTGTCAACAGACTTTTTTTGTTTAAAGATTTGGGGGTTAAGTCCAAAGCAATTTTATGTTTAGAGTTTCAAGTTCAAGATTTATTTTGTAAATATTTCTCCCTACCTTAAACCATTTTCCAACTTCCAATTGTACATTGTTAATTGTCAATTCTGAATTATGCATTATGAATTACGCATTAATTGGGGCGTTCCGGCAAGCCGTCGGGCTTTCCGCTATATCTTTGCTCGCTCCGTAAACTACGCTCCAAAAGGATGCCGCTCCAATCCCTAACGCAGTCTATAAGTCAACGAGATAAAAAGTTAAAAAATGTTAATTTTGTAAAACATATAATTCTTATTTATATCTTTGCAAAAATCAAAATTTTACTATGAAACTTTTTAATCATGAATAAATCTATTAACATCTTTGACAACGACTATCTGCAATGGATTCAGGATTT
>SUWS01000102.1:0-2035 GCA_015061365.1 Lentimicrobiaceae bacterium
GCCGACGGACAGAATTTATGTCCAAAATGCGATTCACCTGATAATCCTGTCTTAAGAGTTTCTGGCAAGGTTGTTTCATATAGTAATAACGTAACTATACTCAATGGCGGATGTGTTCCTGTCAATGAAAACTACGTAAGCTATAACGTCAATATCTTCCCTAACCCAGCAACATCAACACTCAACTTCTCATCAGATTATGAAAAGGGCAAGTTAAGCGTTTTGATTTTGAACGCTCAAGGACAAGAAGTAAGGAAGTTCGCTTTCAGCGGAAGCAGAAGCATCAACGTCTCCGACCTCCCAAGCGGAATCTACTTCGTTAAAGTCTTAGGCGATACGATGAAAACACATAAAATTGTTATTCAATAAAAGTCAAAAAACAGGGCCGCAAATGCGACCCTGTTTTTTTTCCTTTCATTGTAATTTTTTTCTTTTCTTTGCGACTAAGTAAGAAAAATATCTGAAATGGATTTAAAGGACGAATTTGTTGAGTTAGTTACGAGGTATAAGGATGTAATCTTTAAGGTATGTTATATATACGCCGAGAAAGATGATATCGAGGATTATTATCAGGAGGTCCTGATTCAGATATGGAGAAGTTTACCAAAATTTAGAGGCGAGAGTAAAGTTACTACATGGATTTACAGAATTAGTCTGAATACTTGTATTTCACACGTCAGGAAGAATACAAAAGGGAATATCAACAAGGTGCCGCTCATTGATGTCAATTTATGGGAGAACGACATTGAGAAAAAACAGCAGGTCGATGAGATGTATTCACTGATAAACAAGTTGAACAAATTGGAGAAAGCTGTCATCTTGTTGTGGTTGGAAGATCGGGATTATGAAGAGATCGCGTCTGTGGTCGGAATCACAAAGGCTAACGTTGCGGTCAAGATTAACAGGATCAAAGAAAAACTAAGAAAACTCTCAAATCAATAATAATATGGAATTAGAAGAATTAAAAGAGAAATGGAAGATTCTATCTGATGAGGTCGCCAATCAGAAACTCATTACTCATAAAATATTAGAGAAAGCTGTTAACGACAAGGTAAAGACAATGGTTTCTGATGCCCATTATGTAGGAGGATTCGGTATTATAATCATGTTAGGATTTCTTATATGGGTCTCTTTATTACAGAATCTACCGTATAAGTCATTTTTATTGGTCATTCTGATATTCTCCATTGTATGGGGTGTCTGGGAATGTTATTTTGAAACAAATAATCTAAAGAAATTCATTGATACTTCATTGAGCCTCTGTGAAAGAGAGTATTATTTCATGAAGCATAGAAGATATATAAAAAGGGCTACTATATTTATACTTTTAATCTTTGTTCCTTTGACGGCATTATGGCTAATAATTTTTCAGATCGATACGGGCGTTCCTTTATGGTGGGCAGTAATCAGACTAATAATAATACTACCACCGGTTTATTTTGGAATCAATCACAGCAGAGATAAAATGAAAAAAATTGAAGATAGTTTTAAAGAATATAAAGAATTTATGGAGGATAATCAGTAATGAAAACAAGACTTTTATTAATCTTCTTGTTGTTGTCGATGGTTTCGTGTGGAGACAACGGATCAAACGATAAATTAGTAAATACGATAGAAGAGCTTATTGAGAATAATGAATATACGGTAATCTATTTCGGAGCGCATTGGTGCGGACCTTGTACCCGAGTCTTCGAGAACAAGATGACGGAGATCATTGATACCGATTTTGACAAACTCGGATGCATCACGATATTCTTTGATTCGGGGAATAAAGTCAGGAATAATGAGAACATAATGAAATATTCGCCGGTAATTATGCCATCTATCGGAGGTCTTTTGGACAAGAATAGAGCTAACAATATTTTGAAGGAATCGCTACAAGACTATGAAGACGTTAACTATATGCCTATTATGATTCTTTGCGACAAGAAAGGAAATATCATCAACCGTTCATCGGAAGGATATATACAATTTGACAAGAATTACTTAGATCAATTATTAAGGGGACTTCTATAAATTGCTTTGAACTTTGAAC
>SUWS01000102.1:2135-4484 GCA_015061365.1 Lentimicrobiaceae bacterium
TTAAACCTTAAACCAGAATGAAAATATTAAACCATCTTATCAATCTCTTTTATCCTCAGGTGTGTGCTGCCTGTGGCAATCTTCTTATGAAAGGCGAAGAAACCGTATGTCTTTCCTGCCGTTACCTTCTTCCGAAAACACATTATGAAAACAATGCAGAAAACCCTTTAGCTCAGAGTTTCTGGGGTCAGGTGAATTTTCATGCCGTGACATCAGAATTCTTCTTCAGTAAGACAGGTAAGGTTCAGCATCTGCTGCATCAATTGAAATATCAAGGAAATAGAGACGCAGGTTTTTTTCTCGGGCAGCAGATAGGAGAAAGTATCAAGAACGCAGAATTGTTTCAAGGAATAGATTATCTCGTTCCGATACCGCTTCATCCGAAGAAAGAACACATCAGAGGATATAACCAAAGTTATGTGATAGCGCAAGGCATCGAAGACAAGACAAGAATCCCGATAGCGAAAGATTGTCTTTACAGAAAGGTCTTCACTTCGACGCAGACAAAGAAATCGCGCGAGGAACGTTGGGATAACGTGAAAGAAATCTTCGACATCAACAATCATCAGAAACTTAGCGGGAAACATATCCTATTGATAGACGATGTTCTGACGACAGGAGCCACGTTACTCGCTGCGGGTAATGTATTGTCAGAAATTAAGAACATAAAAATAAGTGTAGCGACGGCGGCATGCACGTCATAAATAAAAAAATCCTACAGAACATATTTTTATAAATTATTTTTTTTATATTTTTGTAGTGCTAATTATTATATCTCATAAGTTATGAAAAAATTATTTCTGATATTATCATTCCTGATAACTATTTCTGTTAGAGCAAATAATCATTGGGAACCTAATCCATACCAGTACCAAAGCAATATGACCGTTATAGGAGTCATCACTTTTAATGATGTGGAACAACGTTCCTCCTCACTCGAATTAGGAGCTTTTTGTGCTGATGAATGCCGTGGCAGTGTTATTACACAATATGAGGAGATATTCGACAGATACTTCGTATATATGATGATATACGGCAATCATAACGACAGTATTACGTTCAGATGTTATGACCATAATATGAATTTGGAGTTGGATCTGACACCAGAGACCCATATCATATTTCATTCTAACGATATGCTTGGCGGTGTGATAGATCCGTTCGTCTTCGAGTTCCAGTTGTCACAGCATAACATCTCATTAGAAATAATTCCGGAAGCAGGAGGCATGGTTAACGGCGACGGTATCTACAACAAATACGACACCTGTTTCATTCAACTCAACCCATCAGCAGGTTATCAGTTCGACGCCTTGGTGGAAAACGGAGACACCTTGACAAAACAACCGCATTATAGTTTCATCGTAATGACTGACAGGCATTTTACAGCCCTCTTCTCGGAAGTACCCGTATATTATCAGATTGAAGCCAAAGCAGAACCAGAGGAAGGCGGTGTAATCTCAGGCACAGGACAATATCTTGAAGACGAGACATGCACCTTGACAGTCACTGCCAATCAAGGATACGACTATTTAGGACTATATGAGAATGACCAACTTGTAACCGACAATACGACATATACTTTCATAGCGGATGCCAACAGGGATTTTGTTGCTAAGTTTGAACTGCAAATAAACAACTACCAGATATCAGCAGAAATAACGCCAGAGAACGCCGGTAACATCTCAGGGTTGGGCGTTTATGAAGAGAACGACATCTGCAATATTGAAATGACACCTAATGTCGGATATTATTTCGTAGCTCTCAAGGAAAACGGAGTAACTATAACCGAAGAACCAAATTATAGTTTCACTGTTGAATCAAACCGTCACTTTGTAGCTGAGTTCGCGAAACAGATCAACTATTATGAAATATCAGCCGAAGTGAATCCGGATAATGCGGGTTCCATCACAGGTTTGGGATTATATCAGGAATCCGACACCTGCCATTTGGAAATGATTCCGGAGAATGGATACGAATTTGTGGCTCTAAAAGAAAACGGAGAAATAATATCTGAAGACCCTAATTATGAGTTCATAGTAGAATCCGACCGACATTTTACAGCTGAATTTGCGTTGCAAGAATTTACCGTGTCATTATCTGCAAATCCATCTGATGGCGGAACAGTATCGGGCAGCGGAACTTATACATACGGTGCGACAGTATATGCCATAGCGGTTCCTAATGCTAACTACATCTTCAAGAACTGGACCGACGAAAATGGATCAATAATAACTTCTAATCCTCAATACGTTTTCGAAGCGACGCAAAATACAAATCTCACAGCTAACTTTGAATACACCGATGCCATCACCGAAATCGATGAAGATAGTTTTACGATATATCCTAATC
>SUWS01000038.1 GCA_015061365.1 Lentimicrobiaceae bacterium
AATTGTTGCGTCTCTTCGGTTGAAGATATAAAAAAATCCGATTCACTATTGAACCGGATTTTTTGTTTTTTATGTTTTTATTTATTAATAGAACAAGATGCTGTTGTCTTCAATCTTAGTCATATCTTTAAGTGCTGAGTAGACAGCGTTATTTAAGATCTGATTGTTATATTTTGAACGTTGTTCTCTTTGAATGTTGCTGTAGTCGGTTGTTGTTGCTGCTGGTGTTTCTTTCACGACTTTAACAACATAGAGGCCATTGCCGCCGATGATTGGTTCTGATACTTCACCTTCTTTCATTCCGATTACTGTACCGATAACCTTGTCTTCAACGCCGAAGTTGCCGAATCCACGACCTTCGAAAGTAACGTTGTCGACAGTTGTCTTTTCACCTTTCAAGTTGTCGATCATCTTTTGGTAATCTGTGCCGTATGCCTTAGCTTGTTCTGCTAACATAGCACCTTTCTTTTCTTTCTTGATGACGTATTCGTAACGTTCTGCTATGTCTTGATATGGTGCATCACCTTCTTCAACAGCTTTAGTAAGAACAGCTACAACATACATATCGTCAAGGTCGAATATTGATGACATATCACCAACTTTAGTATTTTCATCGAATGCCCAACGAACTATCTGGCGAGGATTGCTGATACCTGTGATATAGTTTGTTGTTGTTCTCATTGTAGGGAATGTACGTTTGTTAAGACCTTGATTTTCTATTGCAGCGTTGAACTCTTCAGCTGTTGTGTTTTCTGTGACGAATCTGTTAGCTTCAGCGAAGATGTTTTGATATGTTGCTGTGCTTGCTGTGATTTCGTTAGCTACGACAGCGATACGAGCTTTAGGTGCTGCTTCGTTACGGTCAGTAACTTTGATGATATGGTAACCGAATGGAGTTTCTACCATACCTACTGTACCGACTTTGTTATCTTGTACAAATTCGTTGAATGTGTAAACCATTGTTCCATCTGTAAACCATCCGAGGTCACCGTTATTTGTCTGTGCGCTTGGGTCATCGGAGAAGTCTTTAGCGAGAGTCTCTATTTTTGAGCTGTCTTTCTTGATGACATTCAAGAGGCTGTCGGCTAATGATTTTGCTTCGTCTTTGGTACGTGTTTCTGTGCTGCGCAATGCGTTAGCATAACTTACCAAGATATGTGAAGCCATCAATGAGTCTGAACGATTTTCAACATCCAATACTTTTGCTACATTGTAGTAACCATCATTTTCGTAAGGTCCGTAAACGAATCCTGCGCCATTGCTGAAGATTGCGTTTTCAAATTCAGCAGGAACGTCGGTTCTTGATTTCCATGCACTGTCGAATGGAAGATCTGAGTTAGCGTTTACAAAACTTGCTGCGTTCTCAATAGAAGCGAGGTCGTCTTTAAGGTCGTTGACGAGGTTTCTTGAAAAATCGATGTCTGCCTTTGAAGGTTTGATTTCAAAAACGATATAATCGATAGCGCGAGTAGCATCTGTTTGGTATTTGTTTTTATTTTCTTCATAGAATGCTTTTTTGTCGGCATCGTTGAGAACTACTGTCGAATCAGCTATTGTGTTATAACGAATTGCGTAAACTTCAGCGGAGACTTTGTCGTTCTTGTCTGAATAATAACGTTCTGCCAATTTAGTAGGAAGATAGAAACTCTTCTTGAGAAGGTTGTCGTATTTTGTATTCAATCTATCTTCTTTGATAGCACGTTCAAAGTTGAGCCAGTTGGCTTGCATTTCAGGTGTTAAGGTTTGAAAATCTCTTATGTATGTCTCAACGAGTTCTCTGTTGAATTTGCCGTCTGCACCTGTGAAACTGCTTACGACATATTGATTTGGATTCTCGCCTAAGAATTGGTCGAACAATTCTTCACTTGATACTACGAGACCGAGGTCTTTGTATTCTCTCTTCATGACGATGTCTCTGATCATCTGTTCCAATGTGCTGGCGTGAATGCTGTAGTTTTGTTCTGGTGTGATGGAACCTGCGTTGCTTGCTTTTGCGTTTTCAAGATTCATGCTGACCATGTTGCTATAATCTTGATAAGTGATTTTTTCATTTCCAACAGATGCAACGTTTGTTCCCTGTCTGCTGTTAGTACTCTTGAAAAGGTCGCCCAATACGAATGCTAAAAGTGCTAAACCTACGAAGGCGACTAACAGTCCATAATGTTTTCTAATGTTTCCAATTGCTGCCATAATTATGCTATTATTTAATTTTTATTTATTTTTATACCTACTAAATTAAGTTTGCAAATTTACAAAACCATTCGATATATTCGACATTTTTACAAAAAAATAATTTTGACAATATGACGATATGTCTCTTCTACGTAACTTATTGATTATTTTTGATTTCAACTTCTTCCAATTTCGTATCCGTAGCTTTGATAATCTTAAATATGTAGTTTCCTATCATAATTTCTTCACCAATTTCGGGAATACTTTCGTGATAATGAATGATATATCCTGCTAAAGTCTCATAGTCGTCCGACTCAGGAAAATTAAATTTATAATTTTTATTAAGATAGTCTATCTCAAGTCTCGCCGAAAAGATGTGATCGTCAGGACTTATTGTTTTTTCTAATGTGTCTTCTACATCGAATTCATCCTCAATCTCACCGAAAATCTCTTCAATCAAATCTTCAATGCTGATGATTCCTGAGGTACCTCCAAATTCATCTACCACTACAGCAATGCTCTGATGTTTTTTCGACAATTTCTTAAGAAGCTCCTGCGCGGAATATGTCTCCGGATAAAAATCTATCGGACGTACCTTCTGCCTCAAATTTTTTACTTTAGTCAGAACGTCGTTAATATGTATGTATCCTATTATGTTGTCGATATTATTTTCGAACACCAAGAGTTTTGAATGTTTCGTCTCTTCAAAAACAGCCTTTACATCATCAATACTATCTTCGATGTCGATGGCTTGTATCTCAGTTCTTGGGACCATACATTCTCTGAGTTTCACATTATGAAAGTCTATTGCGTTCTGGAACAACTCTATGCCTTGCTGAATATCCTCGTCTTCGTCGTCAGGGTTGGAATATTCCTTTATATAATCATTAAGGTCGACAACGTTAAGTTTGTAATCTTCGTGAGAAATATCGACACGGAGTATATATTTGATTACGAGTTCTGAAATGAAAATGAAAACAGCTACGATAGGATACAACAAGTAAAATAGTATCACTGCGGGAACTGAGAATATCTTCATGCTTTTGTTAGGATTAATGCTGAAGATGATCTTTGGTAGGAACTCAGCAGTCGCGAGCACTAATAATGTAGATAATATCGTCTGGCATAATAAGATGATAAAATCGTTGGAGATAGCTTCGGGTAATATGTCAGAAATAAAAGGCTCTAAAATTCTCGCTATCGCAATACCGTAAATTACGTTTGCCACGTTGTTGCAAAGTAGCAGCAATCCTATGAACTGTGATTGATGCTTGAAAAATTTATCGATTATCTTTGAAGAGAATTTGTTTTTCTTAAGGTCTAATTCTAACTGTAATCTGTTGGTACTAAGGAATGATATTTCCATTCCGGAAAATATGGCGGATGCCATCAACGATAATATGACTATATATACGTCGTCCATTATTTTTATGTTTATTCTTCGTCTTCTATTTCAAGTGTAGCGCGCATTCCGTGGATGACTCTCTGTGTGAAGTCTTCATTAGCGTTAAGGCTGTCGCCGAAAATTATCTTGTCGGGACTTACAATCTTCACGGCATTGCGCGTATATATTTTTTTTGTCTTTTGATTCCAGTATAAAGTCTCGGTAAACAAGGTTTCTTTTGTTTTTATGTTCTCAACAACAACGCTGTCTTTTATGAAGACAAGTTCCTCGTTGTCGTAACGTATCCCGTAATCGCCTCTGATCATCGTGGAAGTGTCGCGGTTTCTTTCGTATATATAAGCGACAAAACCTTTCGGAAATTCCAAAACAGCGCTGTCACCTTCAACGCTATGCATAACATCTGACACTAATCTTGCCTGCACGAATCCGGAATCGCTCCTCGTGATGGTGACATCGTATGCCAACACCCCGTTTATAGTATCAGTGTCAATAAATTCTTTTACCTTATCTAAAGAGTTAGCACAAGAAAACAACACCATAACCATATTGGCTATGATGTTGATTTCTATAAATATCTTTAAAAACTTTTTCAAAACTTTAGTCTCTATCCGTTAGTCTTATGACTTATTCGGTTTTAGCTGCTCTCACTTTTGTAGTCTCTTTGATCCAGCAGTTGTCGAGAGTGAAGTCTTGACCTTCCTCGAAACCATTGAAGAAAATGTCTTCTATAGCTGGGAAATAATGTACGTAGGCATTGATAAGTTCGTTAGCTTCTGATGCCAATGATGGGTCGATTGATTTAGCTTTTTCGAATTGGTCGACTGCTGCCCAGAAAGCTGTCTTTGAATAGAAGTTACCTGTACCGCAATCTTTAGCACTTGCTGCATACAATTGTCCTATGATGATGAAAGGTCTGCCGTTTGATTTGTCTAAGGCGTAAGCTTTTCTTGCGTATTCGCGACCCTGTTCATAGTTCTTGTTCATATTCATGATTTGAGCTAAGTAGATATATGATTGGTGTGCCCATTCTACGTTAGCGCATTTTGTCGATTGGAGAAGATAAGACGTTGCTTGGCTGTAGTCTTTGTCAGCAAGATATTTCTTACCGATAAGGTAAGCTGATTCTGGAGATGGATTGACTTTGTGCAAGTTGACAGCTACATTAAGATACAACTCGGTATCGTCGCATTTTCTTTTTTCCAAGACTTCAGCGATTTTAGTCAATAACTCAACGTCATTTGGATTAGCCTCGAACTTAGGTTGATATATACGAACCAAGTCTTCACAGTTTGCATAAGGCTGGACAGCTACGTCAAGGTTACCTTTAGTAGCATTGAAGTTATTGAGAGTTTTTTCGTTGGCTTCTTCAGTATATCTCTTGATGTTGAAGTCGACTATTTCCATGAGACGGCTGTATTCATCAAGGATGGTGCTTTCTTCTAATTTACCAGCTTTAACCATCGTGATGACGACGTTGAAATAAGAATCGACAAATGCATAGTTGCTGTTGTTGCCGTCTAAATCGATAGCTTGTTTAAGAGCTGTATAAGCTTCTTCATAACGGTCAGGAGCCCATGTCAATATATCCAAACCTTTACGTCCCATGATATTACCTACTTGAGAACCATTCTTTCCATTAGGGAAATATTGAGCTCTTTTGTCGTAGATCATAATGAGAGTGTCGACGTATTTGTCTCTCAATTCTGCATCTTTTGTAGGTCTTATGAAAGCGTAGGTCATAATAGTTACACCATCAAGGTAAGTGTTTTGTCTCAAATCAGGGCAGTTGTTGTAGACATTTCTCCATGATGTGATCATCTGTGGGTTGATATTAGCCGGATTATACTTGGCTTGTTTCCAGTGACTGATGTATTCGCGATACAACGAATAATCTGTCTCGCAATCTTGTGCTTTTGCTACATTGCTTCCGATGAATGCGAAAGCTAAACTTAAGAATAAAAATCTTCTAATTTTCATTTTAATTTTTTTGTTTATTGATTTTAATTATTTGTATTTTCTCTTAATAAACCATCTGTCGTGAATCGACATGCTTACAGATATGTTAAAGTATGTTTCTTTCACGAGATCGTTTTGTGTTGTTCCCATTGTGCCTAATTCCAATGCGACATTAAATGACGTCAACGAACGTGGCACAGGTAATCCGAGACCAAAAGTAACACCATATTTATTAATGGATTGACCGTAGATGTTGTAATATGTCTGGTCGAAATGGAAACCTGCTCTGTATGTTATTTTTTTGTAGTACTTAGATATTGATGTCGATTCTGGTTTATATGAACCACCTATTGCGATGTTCCACGAATTTTGTAAAGAATCGTTGACGCCGTTCATTTCGAAACCTTTCCAACCCGCCCAGTTGAAGTCGGCTCCGATAAGCCAACCTCTGCCTCTGTCGATGGTAATACCGCCTCCGAAACCATGAGGAATGCTGATGTTAACTATCTCATCTTCTTTATAAAGTATGGTGTCGACTGGATTCTCTGCGAGATTGCCATATCCTTTGAACATATTTCTTATGAAGAGGTCTCTCTTTGAAGCAATATTTGAACCTTGTGAATAAGTAAGACCTAAGGTTATGTTCCAATTCGGTATTGGTAGTCGGTACATGATGCCGTAATCAAAGTTGAAGTCGCTGATTCTCATATCTATCGAACGTCTTCCGTTAAGGAAATATGTCGAATCAGGGAAGTAGATCGTTGTGTTATCTATCAAAGTTCCGAAGATATAAGATGCTGTAACACCTACCGATAAGTTTTTAGTCAATTTAAAACCATTTGCGAAAAACACCTTACTGATGCCGCCCTCTCCCTGGAAAGCGATGTTGTAAGTGCCCATGTCATGATATTCAGTGATGACGTTGTATTCTCTGTTGCTATATGGCATAATGCCGAGACCAACTTTCCACCATTTTGCTAAGCTCATGCCGACACTGGCATAGTCGAATGATGCGTTTGAACCTGGTTCTGACAATTTGTTTGTGGAGAAGTTCGCTGTCTTGATGTAGAATCCTGCGTCAAAAACGAAGGATAAGGTATCTAAACTTGCGTAAGAAGCTGGGTTATTAGGATTTAGTAGCGTTTTTCCGCTCATGGCATTTGAGATTCCTCCCATGCCTTTTAGTATAGTGTTAGGACTTCCTGTAGAGATGTCGCCCAAGCCAAATCTCGAATACGGAGAACTTAAATCAGATTGCGCAACGGAACTAATGCTAAACAATAGCACTAATACCCCTAAGATATAATATTTTTTTAAATAGTATCTCATTGACAATTAAGAATATATCTTAAACCATTAAACGTAAAGTTTGCGTCTGCAAATATGCAATTTTTTAACTTATTTTCAAAGAAAATATTGTCTCCACCTATAATAAAAACATTTAAATTTTTATAAATGTTCGAATATTGTCTTATAAATCCCTCAATTTCAAAGGAAATCCCGTTAATTACTCCAGATATTAGACATTCTTCTGTTGAATTACAAACTACGTCATGACTGCTTGAAGCTGATAGCTGATGACTTTTGATTAATGGTAATTTCGCAGTATAGTCGTTCATCGATTTAAATCTCAGATTAATACCCGGACTTATCGGACCACCATAATGTAGCTTGTCAGAAGTGATAATGTCGTATGTAATACAGGTGCCGATGTCTATGACTAAATTATTCTGATTAGGTTTTGCATACATCGCAGCCGCCACTGCTACCAATCTGTCGCTTCCTATCTGGTCTTTTCTTTCATAACTCAGTTCAAATGGTAATGGTATAGAAGCGTTAAGTGTGATAATTTCGATGTCACTTAATTGTTGAAGACATTCTTCTATTTTACCTCCGACCGACGATAATATTCCTCTTTTTATTTGAGGATATTTCTTTATAAGATATTTTAAATCACAACTATAAGGATCAAAGGTTGACATTTCTATTATGTCTTCACCTTTAAAAATGGCATATTTAGCTCTTGTATTACCGATATCTATAGTCAGTATATGATTCATCATATTTTTTTTGCAAAAATACTGATAATGAGCGAATAAAAAAATATTTTCAAAAAAAATAATTTTTATTGTCGAAGTAATGAAAAATGTTGTATCTTTGCAATCGAAATCAACGGAGGTACCATAGCTCAGTTGGTAGAGCAATGGACTGAAAATCCATGTGTCGCTAGTTCGAATCTCGCTGGTACCACGTAAGTCCGCCGAACAATTGTTCGGCGGACTTTTTTTATATATCCTGAATAAATAAAACAAAAGCCTGAGAATCCATGACTCTCAGGCTTTTTATGAACAATTATGTTTCTAAAGTTCTAAAGTTCCAAAATTCTAAAGTTCTTTAAAAGTTTACCCAGAATCTTTCCCAGAAACTTTGTTCCATCTCTTTCCAAGTCTGCGCTGTAGCAGCTTCAAAGTCAGCGGTATATCTGTTCATCAGTTTCTGTGCTTCTTCTTTCTTACCTTCTTCCAACAACGCCATCACTTCTTTCTCCAAAGAAGGAATCTCTTTCATGGCTTTATCTTCGTATCTCAAAATATTGTTAATCATAGTTTCTTTGGTGCTGCCCCATTGAAGCTGTGCCAATTTGTTAGCTTTACGATAACGCCACAATATTGTTTCTTCATTGAAATTGCCGTGTCCACATTCGTCGAAGCAACTTGGCAATTGTGTTGAGCCAGTGAAGATAGGTATTCTTGGACTTTGTCCTGGATTCTCAACTCCATACCACAAGATGCCACCTATCTCGTCTGGCATCCAGCTTCTGAGTTGTGCCACAAACGAATATGAACACCACGATACTGATACCGTACGTTGCGACTCAACGATACCTGGAGCTATGAAATTATATGTAGCGATGTCGTTACCTCCCATCCATGGATTAGCGATAGGACTTACTATGGTGTCACCTTTTCTGTTGACCATCTTAAGGTTACGTGTCATATCTAATTCAGTTCCTTCGTATGTGCTTCTCAACAATTCCATCACTTTACGTGCATCAACTTTTTCGTCTGGCTTTACTGAGAAAGGCAGGTCTTCGTCTTCCATGCTAAGTCCTAATGATGGTGCTAATGCGTTGAGGATAAACCATTCACGTTCACGGAAGTTTTTACCGTTAGAATAATCGTTACCGAATACTTTATACCATATAAATTCGCCTTCTCCGTCCCACAATCCATGTTTCTTAGCTACTTTCTCGATATTGTCGGAACACATAAAATTGTCAGGATCTTCTCTGTTGAGATATTTGATTCTTGGTATATTAGCAGAAACACTCACTTCACCGTCTGGTACTCTTTGGGCTGCCCATATTGCACCTTTCTTCTTCTTGCCTTCGCCCATGATTTCGAGGCACCATACTTCGTTAGGGTCTGCTATGGTAATACATTCACCGCCATCGCCGTAACCATATTCTTTTGTCAATTCGTCAATAAGTCTTATGGCGTCTCTTGCGTTGTCGCAACGTTGAAGCACAATACGTTCCAATTCTTCAATCATGAACATTCCTTCTGGGTTAACGAGAGTGTCAGGACCTGAGAATGTTGTTTCACCTATAGCTAACTGTTTCTCGTTCAAGCAAGGATATGCTGTGTTAAGATATGCGTATGTATATTCGGCTTGAGGAATCTCACCTACTTCTTTCAATCCTTTGCTGTCGTATGGGTCTTGTGTATGCATCGTTCCTCTATAGATTTTTTGCATTGCGCCCTTTTCATGTTCTTGAGCTTTTTCCCAGCGAACCCAAGTGCGATACCAACTGTCGCAGGTATGCGATGTCATAACCGAACCATCGGTGGAGGCATCTTTGCCAACCATAATACTTGTACAACTTGCACCTTCGAAATCTTGTGCATCAACATCTTGTGCAGTTGTGTTTAAAGAAATTAAGAAAAACGCTAATAATGCCACGAACTGTGAGCTACGAATCGTGAGCATTTTTTTCATTGATAATGTCTTCATACTTTTGATCTTTATTAATTTATTTAAAGAAACTAAAATTTACTTTTCCGTATTTACGGTGTTCGACGAAACGAGGATGTTCCTGAAAGTCGATGTATTTATTATGCTCCACTACCAACATTCCGTCTTCTTTGAGGAGATTGTTTTCAAAGATAAGTTTCACCAACAAATCATAATGCTGGCTGTCGTAAGGAGGGTCAGCGAAGATAAGGTCGTATTTCATCTTATGCATTGGTATGAAACGAAATACGTCGGAACGTATCGCGAGCAATTCTTCCATGTTTAACTTCGTGGCTGTGTCGCGAATGAATTTTATACAATTGTTGTTCTCATCGACGGCAGTGACTCTTGGGCAACCTCTCGATACAAGTTCGTACGAAATATTACCTGTGCCGGCAAAAAGGTCTAAGGCTATAATGTCTTCAAAGTCAATATGGTTTTCTAAGATATTGAAAAGACTCTCCTTCGCCATATCTGTCGTCGGACGAACAGGCAGGTTGCTCGGCGCTGTGATCTGACGTCTCTGGTATCTTCCTCTTATTATTCGCATAATATAGAATTATATAAGGTGTAATAATAATAATAAGGTATCGAATCTAACTCGTTGCTATAGTTAAGATTATTGTTTCTATTGAAAAATCTGATGTTTCGTATATAACGTGAACATAGTTCCACAACCGGCGATTTCTCTTCAACAAATCCCATGAAATATAAAGGAACGGTCTCGTTGTCAACTTTTAACTGTTCAAAGGTAAATAACAGGAAATATATGAAATCTTCTTTGGTGTTATAATTGAAATAATTATGGAATATGAGGTCAGAATTATTAATAACAACTAACTCATACACATTTTTTTTAACATTAATGAAGGCTCTTATTTCCTGATTACGCTCTGAAAATTCCTTTATAAGACTATCAATCAATATTGTTGAAGTGTGATAGATGTTTGTTTTCTTACAGAATTGGGATAAAATCGCCGAGACATTTTCTTGCATAGGGTATATATTTACTGCACCTAATGTCGAGAATCTGTCAGTATTGGAGTAGAGGATTGTTCTTTTGAATAGAAACTTAAAATAACTTTCCATACATTCCTCTTGATAACAATCTTCGGGGATAAAAGTATTTTCATTGTTATCAATCACGAAGTTGACTGTTTTGAAGTCGTTAAGTTTCCAGTTTTCTCTTGCCTGAAGCTCTATCAACAATGTTTCTAACGGGATGTCTTTTTCAGATATGTTGTAATGTTTCAAGCAGATAAATTTCTGTCCTTTAGTGTCGAAGATGACAAAAGAAAGACCATCCAATAGTTGTTGGATGGTCAGAATATAATTATCTTTAGAATTTTCGCTAATAGACGCCGACTCCTGTAAGTATGGATATAGATACGAAGTCATGTCAAACGATTAAAGATTTTCCCAGTTACCGTCGACAGAAGGTTCAGTCATAGAACCGACTTTCATGCCAGGATATCTGTTGAGTTGTTCGCGTTGAGCTGCTTCGTTTCTGATTCTTTGTGGGTCGAGACCGATCAGATATGTGTTATAGTGAGCTTTAGCTTCGAACACAGGGACGTTCATACCACCACGGACGATATAACCAGCTTGGATTTCAAATTCTTGTCGTGGTTCTGAGAATGGGATGTAACGTAAGTTCTCAACGTTGAAGTTAGGTCTGTTTCCGAATAATGAGTCCAAAACCTTGATATAACCTACAGTATCGTTGATAGTTTTGGTAAATGTTGTATCGTTTGGATCTGGGATGATGTTAACAACAGGAAGTTCACCTACCTTGATGAATTCGATCAATGAATCGAAATTAGCTGTGTATCTGTTGTAATTTTCTTTGAACAAACCTTGAGTGCTTCTGATGTCCTTAAGGTTCTGAACTACCTTGATTTCACGTTCAGTTTTTGTATTTGTAAAGACAACAGGCTGACGAATGCTGTTGTATACCAAGTATCCGAAAAGGACTGCCAAAAGGGCTAATGCGATGTTGATAATTGTTAACTTCTTATTCATGATTATTCAATTTTTTTCGATGGGCAAATTTACTGTTTTTTTCAATAGGAGCAATTATTTTTTTTAATTTTTTAAATTTTATTTTCCGTAACATTCAACAGTAAATCCGAGCTGTCGTAACGGTTCGGCTATTTGCTCCAATTCATCAAGACTTATTTTCTCTAAATTCTTTTCCGGAGTTTCTCTTTCAATAGCGTAAATCATTGTTTTACGCGGTTTTATTTTTTTGATGTGTTCTGTCCATAACGCAATCTCTTCTTGCGTCGTATTGTCAATTTTAAGACCGTTATGCTCGCCTCTTAAGAAGCAAGTCTGTATAACAAGTTCGCCTTTGAAATCTTGAAGTCGCTCCACATATCTTTCTAAATCAAAATCTACATTGGGCTTGTTAATAGACTTTATCGTGTCGTAAGTGCCGCCGTCTATTTTGATGATATTATTTTCAATTTTTGAAATGGCATCGAAAATCTCTTTTTTGTGAAGCATAGTTCCGTTTGTCAAGACGCTGATCTTTGCTTCAGGCGCATATAAATCTCTTAGCCTGATGGTAATGTCGATTATCTCCGCGAAATCGGGATGCAGGGTAGGCTCGCCGTTGCCAGAAAAGGTGATGCTGTCGGGTTCGTTCTCAGTGCCTGCTAATTCCTTCAGCTTCTCTTCTAAAACTTTTTCAAAAACTTCTTTCTTAGGCAGACGACTTACGTTCTTCTTCTCCGGATTCCATCCGCACTCACAATAAATACAATCGAATGAACAAATCTTTCCAATCTCTGGCATTAAGTTGATACCTAAAGATTTTCCTAATCTACGACTACTTATAGGTCCAAAAACTAAACTTTCAAATAATATTGACATGATTATCTTTATTTTTTGCAAAGATAGTTGATCAATTCATAATTCATAATGCATAATTCATAATTTTTTTGAATTATTCAATATTTTCTACAACGATTTCTGCTATGTCTTTAACTTTAATAGGAGATTTTCTCGCGAATGTCTTCTGACATAAAGGACAGGCTGTTACGATTTCCTCTGGATTGTTATGCATCAGATCTTTTATGGAGTTTGATGTGATCTCGTCACGCTCCTCCAATGTCATCGTCAAACTTCCAATGCTACCTCCGCAACAAACAGCCATATCTCTGTCAGACTTAGGTGGCGTCAACAAACCTATGTTGTCTATGATGTTACGTGGCTCGTCGTATATTCCAAAAGCACGTCCCAACTCACAAGGATCGTGATAAACATAGTGTTTGTCGCTTCTGTCTAAACTGATTCTGTCATTCTCAATCAACTCATTGATATATTGTGTATGATGTAAAATCTCAATGCCGTCAAGTTTATATTCTTCTTTAAAGACTTTGTAACATATAGGGCAAGAGAGGACTAATCTCTTCGCACCCGAATTCTTGATAAGTTCAGTGTTCTTGTCTATCAAGGCCTTGGCTTCTTTAATTTTTCCTGTCAACATCATAGGCCTTCCGCAGCAGATACTTCCATTCGCATCTAAGAATTCATAATTTTCTTTCGCTTCTTCAAAGATCTTAACCATAGAGCGCGTAATCTTCGGAGTGAGATGCGACATACATCCAGCGAAGTAAACCGTTTTAGAATCATTTTGAATCTGAGAATCTGAGAATCTGAAAACCTGAGAATCTTTTTGTTGCCTGTTGTCTGTTGTCTGTTGACCTTCTAAATACGAGAAGTCAGACTTCATCTTATAATATATCTTGTTGCGTTGAGCTATCTTGATATTTAAGGAGTCGATGCCGAGCGGACATACTTCTATACACTTGCCGCACATAAGACATATCTCCGTCATTTTCTTGACTTCTCTTCTTTTCTTTTTCCTGACATTACGCATGAAGTAGACCGCTGTTTTCTTATAGTTGTCTCCTGTCGAACTCATCGGGCATACGTCGATGCACAATCCACAGCTCGGACAAGAATATATCTCTGCAAGGGCGTAACCTTTGCGAGGTTCCGTGGTTTTAAGTCCTGCGTTACGTAATAAGATAAGCAACGCTTCTGCCGGGATATGCATATATCTCGTAAATGGCAAAACGAACATGAATATAGCTAAGTCGATGGAGTATAACCACCAGAAAACCATGCTCAACGTTTCGTTATAATTACCTCCGAACAATAATTCGAAGCCTAAGAATTTAGTCAGGAACGAACCTCCGGCGAAGCCTGCCACCGACGATTCTGCCAAGAAACGTAACGGAAATATCGTCCATAAGGCTATACGAACCAAGTCTTCCCTGATGCCGAATTTTGTGACACGTTTCATACCTACCTGTTTCGGTCTCTTTTTCTTAACGACAGCAATGACAATACCGCTTATTATCATCAACAAGAAGAAATCCATCAGGAAACTATAGATTTGCGCTTTGAGACTCAGCTCCTCTATTGCGAAGAATCTGAAGAAAATAGGAAGGTATAACGTCGACGCCAAATCTTGCAACGGCGTAAGTTCTGCGCCTTTAAGCGGTGAGAACGTCACGCTTTCAAAGTGACCGACAACGATTATCATAAACCATCCAAAAGCAATCGACGAATGCATATATCCGAGTATCGGCTTGCGTTTCCATATCTTGACATGAAACAGACAGTCTCCGAAAAGGTCTTTTATGTTTTTCCATAATGTCTTCGGCGTGATGAGCGAACGTCCGAACTTACGTCTGTCTTCTTTCGGAAGCTGCCAAATGATGCGTATCATACCGATGAAACAATATAAGAGTACGAATGTGGTGCCTAAGACGAACGGCAATACAAATGGGTCGAATACAGGTCTCATAAGCTTTGTTCCTCGTTATAGATTCTTGTGATGGAAAGTAATATGTTTCTCGTATTGATGCCGCGACTGCAAACCAACATGCATTTGCCACACATCATGCATTTCTTCACTTTCTGCAAGGCTTCTTTCTCCTTACCTCTTTGTAACATCAGGATTATCTGTCGGAAACTTACATCGGTGAAGTTGCCCGCAGTACAAGTGGCGGTGCATAATCCGCACGACATACACGTCTTGATGTCGGGATTGAGCGATTCTAATCTGTTAAATAATTTTAAGTCGACATTATCCATATTGATATGCGAACTCTTTGATATGCTGAAACCGAAATCGATCATAGTTTACAATTTACAATTGACAATTAATAGCCGATATTGTTAAAGACTGTTGTCCGTTGTCTGTTGTCCGTTGTCATTTAAATAATTAAAAACTTCCATTGCAGCAGAGCGTGCTTCGGATAGTGTGTCGGGCAAAGTCTTTGGCGAGGTGCAGGATCCGACAACAAAAACACCTTTTTCTTTTGTGCAATTCATTTCTGTGAACGGGTTACTGTTTTCAATGAATCCGTCGCTGCTGCTATTGAGATTGAGCATCGCTTGTAATCTCTCAACGCCGTCAGCTTTCTCCATTCCGCACATCAATACTAATAAATCTAAGGTCATTTTCATCGGTGTGCCGAGAAGTGTATCTTCAGCTTTGATGACTAATTTGCCTTCCATGTTTTCTGAGACTTCACAGACTCGACCTCTCACACATTTGATGTCGAAGTCTTTCTGCGCCTTGAGATAAAGGTCTTCATAACCTTTTCCGAACATTCTCAAATCCATATAGAAACAATAGACATCGGCTTCCGGGAATTCGTCTTTTATCTCGCAGGCTTGTTTCAAAGCTGTTGCGCAACAAACTTTAGAACAATATGTGTTATTGACTTTCACATCGCGAGATCCGACACAATGAACGAAGCCGATACGTTTTGGGTCGTTGATGCGTTCATCTTGATGTGTCTTGAAATATTTCTCTAACTCTGCATTTGTGATGACATTGTTATAAATGCCGTAACCATATTCCTGTTTCTTTTCCGCCTTGAAAAGATCGAAGCCTGTACAAAGAATGATAGCATCTATATCTAATGTCTTATTGTTGGATAAGGTCACATGAAACGTCTGTCCTTGTCTTTCAATATTGACAACACGGGTGTTGAGTTTTACCTCGATGCCTTCGACTTGTTCTTTAAGTTTTTCAAGAAGTTCTTCTGCATCATCGCTCGACGGGAAGAGACGATCCCACTGTGCGAGATGTCCTCCGAGTTTGTCGTTTCTTTCAATGATTATCGGATGAAGTCCGAGTTGTTTCAGTTGATGAGCGGTCTCCATTCCAGCAGGACCTCCACCTATTATCAATATATTGCGTTCTTTCATATTCTTGTTTATATGTTCAAAGTTCTTAGCTCAAAGCTCAAAGTTCAAAGTTCTCATACTATTTTAATATTAACAGGATTCTCCGGTGAACCTAAATTTTTACCGTTCAATCCTTTGTATTTTGCTTTGGGGTCGTATTCGATTCCCATCTTCTCAAGGAGTGGTTCTATTGCTACCTGATGCATCTGCAGTCCTAAATCCCACGGGTCATAACCCATCACTAATCCCGCTACTTCTTCGTATGTAAGAGCTGGTATTCCGTAGCCGTTTTTACCATAAGTCTTGCCTGTTTGTTCCGCTATCACATATTGCCATCTGTCTAAGAAATAAGGACAACCCGGACAGTTGGTGATGATAAGGTCTGGTTCGTAAGGTTCCATCGACTCGAATTTCTTATGAGTGTTGGAAATGGAATAGCCTCTGTTAGCCTGCACTAAATATTGGCGGAATCCGAAACCGCAGCATTGACGACGTTCCGGGTAGTCGACGACTTCGCCGCCCCAAGCTTCTATCATGCCAACTAAGACGTGAGGATATTCCGCACCGCCGAATCCTTTAGAAGGGAACATCTTTGAATAATGACATCCGATATGTTCCACTACTTTAAGAGGTTTTCCCGTCTTGGCATTGACTAATTTATATTTGGCTTGCTTCGCTATCTCGTGACGAAACTTATAGATGATGTCGCTGGCATGAGCGAGATATTTTGGCTTGGCGAATTCTTTCTTACACGAATCCCAAAGATATTGACGGATCTTAGCCTCCAATTCCGGGAACTCGTGCCATGTCTCTAAGGTCTCGGTATAACATCCGAAAGATGTGATACATGAACATACATAATTTTCATAACCGCATTCGTGCATGAGCGCAAACTGGCGGGCTATGATTGTCATGGCGGTTTCTTGAGGTATGCTGTCGCTGTGATAAGCGATGCCGCCACAGGTGGTGTGATATGCGCTTTCGTAGAAATCCTTGTTCAGTTTATTTCTTGTTATATCCAAAAACGTCACTTCCGAACCTGGAAAAAATGACTGGCGTATGCAACTTCTTACATAAAAATAATGATCGTCGGGGATGTCTTTCTGATAATCAGCCCATATTTTCTGTTTTCCTTCAACTATCATGATTATCCGTTGTTAAGGTGTTTTTCATTAGTATTAGTCGTATATACTTTCTTGAAATATTCTTCATCGGAGAGATTTTCTTTCTGAGCCTGAAGATGAGCGTCGTTGATGACTTTGTTCATCAGGTCGGTGGCTCCCGTCACGTCGAATATTCTTTTCAGTTGGTCGAGGCTCTCTTGCGGTATTTTACGAAGTCCGCCTGGACCGTCGCCATCTAAGTTGGAGCCTATGCGTTGATGAATATCGTCTAAATTCTCATTTATCCATTTACCTACGGTGCCGAATTCTTTATGCTCTTCATAACCGAAGTTACGAGGATAGACACAATAACCGTGATTCAGGATATTGCCGCACAAGTCTTTGACTAAAACATATTGCTGACGTCCTTTTTCCGATTCCATATAATATCCGGTTTCCATCGCTAACTTGCGAAGTGCCATTATTATCAAGCCTGGAGCGTTGGCACGAGGACAACGTGTAACGCACGACATGCACTCGCCGCAATACCAGATGGTGTCGCTCTTCAGAAGCTGCTCAAGTTCGGCCTCGTCTTTACGTTGAACAATATTGACGATATTCTTTGGATTGTATTTGTAAAACTCAGCGGCAGGACATACCGCGGTGCAGACTCCGCAATTCATGCAAGCTTTCAAACCTTCCTTCACTCGATAATCCTGCTGTAACCTCTCAAAAAGATGACCCTTGAATTTATCAACTACTAACTCTGAATCTGAAGTAGTTCCATGGTCGTTTTCATTTTTCCTTTTGAAATATGGTATGTTAAGAAACATATTACAGTTGTTAAGTAAAACAATATATAGTAAAATAGTTTACTAATTTTTGTGGTGCAAAGTTAGCAAAAAAACAATATGTAATGGAAAATGTTTTTGGGATTTTTTCAACATTCAGTGAAAATATATGGGACTTCAATAAATTCCATATAACAAAGAGGTCGGAAAATTTTTCCGACCTCTTTTGTTAATTGTTAACTGTAAACTGTCAATTGTTAATTCTCCATAAGGAATCTCTCTACTTCCATTCCTGCCATTGCGCCTGAGCCGGCAGCGATGATAGCTTGACGGAACAATCTGTCTTGGCAGTCGCCAGCAGCGAATATACCAGGAACGCTTGTTGCTGTAGATTTAGGTTTTGTGATGATATAACCTGCTTCGTCCATTTCCAATTTATCTTTGAAGATAGTTGTGTTAGGAATGTTACCTATTGCTTCAAAGAAACCGTCGATGTTGAGAGTGCGTTCTTCGTTTGTTACGCTATTAACGACAACTGCGCCTTGTAATGTTGCCATGAAACCGTCAACTTCGCCGAATAACTCTTTTGTCTGTGTATTCCAAAGAACTTCGATGTTAGGAGTGTTGAGCACTCTGTGTTGCATTGCCTTTGAAGCGCGGAGCACGTCACGACGTACAATCAAATAAACTTTGTTGCAGAGATGTGAGAGGTAAGTAGCGTCTTCGCAAGCTGTGTCACCACCACCGACAACAGCAACGTCTCTTCCTTTGAAGAAGAAACCATCGCATGTAGCGCAAGCAGAAACGCCTCCGCCTTTGAATTGGTCTTCACCTTTAACACCTAACCAACGTGCTGATGCGCCTGTTGCAACAACGATAGTATCGGCTAACAATTCATCGCCCATGTCTGATTTCACTCTGAAAGGACGAGCTGTTGTATCGACTTCCACGATAGAACCCATGCGGAACTCAACGCCGAAACGTTCTGCTTGTTGACGGATGTCTTGCATCATCTGACCGCCATGAACGCCTTGTGGATAACCAGGGAAGTTCTCTATTTCTGTTGTCTGCATCAACTGACCGCCTGTGATAGGACCTTCGTAGATAACGGTTTTAAGGTCGGCACGACATGTATAAATTGCTGTTGTGTATCCTGCAGGACCTGAGCCGAGGATAAGACATTGTACGCGTTCTAAATTTTCACTCATGATAATATGTTTTTAATGATTATTTTCCTTTTGCAAAAATAAACTTTTTACTGATGTTATATATATGATGGGGAAAATATTTTTACGAAAAAAGGCTGCCACGAACGACAGCCTTTTCGTCGGAGTGGCCCGACTCGAACGGGCGACCGCTTGCACCCCATGCAAGAATGCTAGCCGACTGCACCACACCCCGAAATTTCACTCTGCAAATATACAATTTTTTTAAATCTGAAAACTTGAAAATCTGAAAACTTGAGAAGGGTTTTGAACTTTGAACTTTGAACCAAATTCTAAAATCTATAGACGCACCAATTACATATAGTTTATTTTCAATTCGATTGAGACGCACCAATTACATCGTGTCTATTTTTATCGGTGTAATGTGTCACGTCTCTACCATAATTTTCAATTTTCAATTTTCAACTTTCAATTTTCAATTCGATAACGTGGTATATTTTCCATATCACAAATCCTACTAACATCCCGACTGCTGCACCAACAATGACATCGCCTGGATAATGAACACCCATGTATATTCTGCTATAAGCTACTAATCCTGCCCATATATACATCACGTAACCTATTTTACTATAATGACTTTTCAAGATGTTCGTTATAAATACCGCAAGTGCGAAGGTGTTGCAGGCGTGCGACGAGATGAATCCGTAGGCTCCGCCACAATGTCCGTTAGGAAGATAAACCAAATCTTTTATCGCTTCGTTATGACAAGGACGAGGTCTCTCAAAAATTGGCTTGAAGACACTCGAAGAAATCTGGTCGGAACATAATATCAATAATATTATACCTATTATTATTAAAATGCTTTGTTTCTTATAATTCTTTATGACAAGATATAACAGAACAAGATAAAACGGCAACCAGGTGATCTTTCCGGAGATGAATGTCATTACAGGGTCGAGCCAATCGACATGAAGTCCGTTCAGGAACAGAAATAATTCGGTGTCTAATCTTTCCATAGTTTTTTAGTCAACAGACAACAGACAATAGTCTTCGTCCACAATTATTTAATTCAACAGTTTCAGAGTTTAGACGCAGCAATTACATATTATTAAATATTTAGGTGTAATTATTACGCCTATGCACTATCATATTCTCAATTTCCAAGTTTCTCTTGAAGTTTTTCTTTTTCTTTGATATAATTTTCGTTATATGGATTTCTTTTTATCAGTTCGTTGATGGCGTCTAATGCTTTCTTAGGTTTCTTCTCTTTGAATTTTTCGAATTTCTCATGAAAATATTTGTCGCATTTACATTTCACACCAACCTTATCACCATAATTGGTGATGAAACCTATAGCTTCAGTTTCGAGTCCGTCTATCGTAAAGAGTATCGGAATCTCAAAATATTCGTAGTCGCTGTTTTGGCATTCGTTCCAGTTGCCTTTTGTCATGAGGAAGAATTTCTGTAGCTGTGAGTTGATGTAGTCGTTGAGCGGATTGATAATATTAAACTCGCCGAGTGTTCCGTCGCAGCCTACTGTAAATTGCATTATCGTTGTTCCTACCGTACAGCTTTGTCTTGAAATCTGATTGTAATCGACATTCATGAAGAAGTCGCGTTCGAAAGCACCGCTACCTCCTTTGTATCTGTAGTCGAGCATTGTCTTGACGATACGGTTGTTTTCTTTCAAAAGGGATTGGACTTCAGCTGTTGAACTCTGAGCCATGAGCGATGAGCTATGAACCAAGATGAGCACTAATACTATGATAGTGACAAAGACCGTTAACCGTTGACTGTTGAGCATTGACATTGAACTTTGAACTTTGAACTTTGAACCTTGAGCTTTGAACTTTGAACTTTGAACTTTAAACTTTAAACCTTAAACCTTAAACTATTCCTCCTCTGTTGTAAGACTTAACCAAATCAAGTCTTTCAATTCTTTGATGCCTTCACCCATTGCCGAGCTAATGAAGATATGTGGCACTTTCTTAGGCAGGTGTTTCTTAATGTCTTTTCTCTGTAGTTCGTCGATGAGGTCGCTTTTGCTGATGGCGAGTATTCGTCTTTTATCTAAGAGTTCGGGGTTATATTTCTTCAGTTCTTTAAGTAGGATGTCGTAAGTCTCTTTTACATTTTCGCTGTCTGCCGCCACCATAAACAGCAATATCGAATTTCTTTCTATATGGCGTAAGAATCGTAGTCCTAAGCCTTTGCCTTCGGATGCGCCTTCTATGATACCAGGTATGTCGGCCATGATGAACGATTTCATGTCGTAGTAAGGTACTATTCCGAGGTTAGGTGTCAATGTTGTGAAAGGGTAGTCGGCTATTTCAGGTTTGGCTGCTGATACTACCGACAATAGTGTTGATTTTCCGGCGTTAGGGAAACCTACGAGACCGACATCGGCGAGGAGTTTGAGTTCTATGATAATCCATCCTTCTTGGGAAGGTTCGCCAGGTTGTGAGAACTTAGGAGCTTGCATCGTGGCGGTTTTGAAGAAAGCGTTGCCTTTGCCTCCGCGTCCGCCTTTCATGATGACGATTTCCTGTTTGTCTTCTGTTATCTCGCCGAGATGTTCGCGTGTCTCAGCGTCGTAAGCTACAGTTCCGAGTGGCACGTCGATATATATATTTTTCCCGTTGGCTCCGGTCTTGAGAGCATCGCCGCCGTTGCCGCCGTCTTCTGCAAAGAGATGTTTGGTGTATCTTAGATGCAGCAAAGTCCAGAGTTGGGCGTTGCCTCTCATGATGACATCGCCACCCTTGCCGCCGTCGCCGCCATCGGGACCGCCTTTAGGAACATACTTGGCACGATGGAAGTGCATTGAACCACCACCGCCCTTACCAGAACGGCAGAATACTTTTACATAATCGACGAAATTTGATGCCATAACCTTATTTCAATTAACAATTTACAATTAACAATTATTTTTATTTTTTATTGAGGAGATGTGTCAATTAAATATTGTTTATTGTTTTAGGAGTAATTGACGCGTCTCTACATAAACTTTCAAACTATAAAACTATCAACTTTAAACTACTATAAACTCTAAACTATGAACTCTAAACTCTATCAAAACTCTTCTTCTTCGACAACAACTTGATTTTTCTGACTTTGTTCTTGCTCATACAACTCGCAGTCGAACTCCAATGCCACGTCGCTGAGTGGTTTTTCGAAGTCGTCCTTACTTATGTTCAAGGTGCTGTCGGCATAAACCTTTTGCATATAAATAGCCCATATCGGGAGAGCCATGTTAGATCCCTGGCCGAGTCCTATTGTACGGAAGTGTACCGATCTGTCTTCAGCTCCAGTCCAGACGCCGGTGGTTAAGTCAGGTGTTATACCCATGAACCATCCGTCGCTTTGGTTCTGTGTCGTACCGGTTTTTCCCGCTATAGGGTTACGAAGTCCGTATTTATATTTGAGACGTACGCCGGTTCCGCTTTGAACCACACCTTTCATAAGTTCTATCATCTTATATGCTGTGACCTCATCCATAGCTTCAACTTTATCTGTCTCGAAATAATCTATCACGTTGCCGTTCTTGTCTTCTATCTTGGTAATGAATATCGGCTTGATATATACGCCTTGGTTGGCGAAGGTGCTCATGGCTCCTACCATCTCATGAAGCGAGATGTCGCACACGCCGAGACATATTGATGGCACAGCTTCTATAGGTGCCGTCACGCCCATACGTCGAGCCATCTGTATCACAGCTTCAGGTCCGAAACGTTTCATAAGATATGTCGATATTCTGTTGTTGGAATGTGCTAACGCCCATTTCAGTGTTACTTCTTCTCCGAACATGCTCTTGCCGGCATCTCTCGGTTCCCAGAACTTACCGTCTGGCATCTCGATGCTGTAGCTGATGTTAGGCACTGTGGTGCACGGCGTATATTCTCCTTCCTGCATCGCTAAAGTGTAGAGGAAAGGTTTGAAAGTGGAACCGACCTGACGACGGGCTTGCGTCACGTGATCATATTTGAAGAATCTGTAGTCGATGCCGCCGACGTACGCCTTAACATGACCGGTGTGCGACTCTACCGACATCAGCGACGACTGCAAGAACGACTTGTAATAACGCATCGAGTCCATAGGTGTCATCACGGTATCTATAGGACCTTCCCACGAAAAGACTGTCATCTTTGCAGGGACGTTGAAGTTTGCCTTGATAGAATCGAGCGATATTCCTGCGTTTCTCATCTTGCGATAACGTTCCGAACGTTTCATGGAAAGTTCCAGAAGGTCTTCTATCTCTTCTTCTTCAAGAGAGAAAGGCGCGTTAGCATATCCTTTCCAGTGTTTGTCGAAAGCTGGCTGTAAGTCTAAAGACAGATGTTCTTTCACGGCTTCTTCCGCATACTGCTGCATCCTCGAGTCGATGGTGGTGTAGATTCTCAATCCGTCCTTGTATATGTTATAAGGTGTGCCGTCAGCTTTCTTACTTGTCTTCGACCATTCGGTCAGTGTCTGTCTTAAGTATTCACGTAGATATGTTGCTTGTCCCGTGTTATGATCCAACACGCCGAAGTTTGACATGTCGATAGGAATCTGTGAGATGGAGTCGCGTTCTTGCGGAGTGATGAAACCGTATGTAGCCATCTGACTTATTACCAAGTTACGGCGTTGCAAGGCTCTCTCAGGATTTCTTATCGGGCTGAAACGTGAAGGTGCGTTGACAACACCCGCCATGAGAGCGGCTTGTTCTATGTTGAGATCTTTAGGTTCTAAATTAAAGAAAGTCTCTGACGCTTTCTTAATGCCGTATGCGTTATGTCCGTAGAAGACAGTGTTGAGATACATCGCGATGATCTCGTCTTTGGAATAGTTGTATTCCAATTTTGTCGCTGTCACCCATTCCTGGAATTTACGTATCACGAGTTGCGGGGTGCTGAGGTTCTCGCCACGTGGGAAGAGGTTCTTAGCAAGCTGTTGAGTCAAGGTACTTCCGCCTCCTTTGTCGTTGCCTGTCACGATTCCGAATACTACACGCATCAAGGCTCTTTGGTCGATGCCTGAGTGTTCATAGAATCTGATGTCTTCTATGGCGAGAAGCGCATTGACGAGATGTGGCGACAACTCACTGTAACTTACGTTGGAACGATTCTCAATATAGTATGTCCCTAAGACCTTGCCGTCGGCGGATATGATTTCCGAAGCGAGATTCGTCGACGGATTCTCTAACTCTTCAAAGGTTGGCATGTCACCGAACCATTCATGATTGATTCCGTAAAACAAACCGAATCCACATACCAAACCTATGGCGAATAACGACCATATCACCACGAGATACCAGCGGATACCTTGCTTGGTGTTGGTATCATTATTCTTTTTACCTTTTTTAACTCTCTTCTTAACCTCAGCCATAATTTAAATCCTATGTTATTGAGACGTGTTAATTACGTATTATTTATTTTTATCGGTGTAATGTGTCACGTCTCTACTATAATTTTCAATTTTCAATTCGATTGAGACGCACCAATTACATCGTGTTTATTTTCATTGGTGTAATGTGTCACGTCTCTACATTAATTTTCAATTTTCAACTTTCAATTTTCAATTCGATTGAGACGCAACAATTACATATTGTTTATTATCATCGGTGTAATTGGTACGTCTCTACCATAATTTTCAACTTTCAACTTTCAATTTTCAACTTTCTCGAACCTTATTCCGACATCTGTTATTCCTTCCAACTCTGGTTCTCGCATCGCTTGTTCTATCTCAAAATGATAAGTGCCATTAAGAGGGAAACGTAGATTGTCGTTTAAAAGTATCGACGAACTTCTCATGCTGCCGCTACCTTTTCCTGTCCAGCGTCCGTCTGGATACGCCAAGATGCATTCTATCGTGTCGTGTGTCTGGTTGCCGTTAGGGAAGGTAGTATGCAAAAACATATAGAAATTGCTGTATCGATAATTTTCTAAATGTCGGATGTTTAGGTAAAAAGCATAGTTCGACAGACTGTCTTCAACATTGACATCGAAGTAGGGACGATTCTTGTTGTCCCACGATGCGTCGGGTATGATGATGCTTTCGTCGAAGATGACATCGTTGTTGCCGCATGAAGACATCATCGCTGTCAATAATAATACGAATCCTATCTTCAGAAAATCTTTCATATCACTATTCTAATTTGCTTAAGTCGACATTCTGACCTTCTTCGCCGTATTCCGTATTGTGTTGTTCCTTGATGAAGGCGTAATCCTCGAGCTGGTCTGGGAACTGTCCTTTACGGTTCATATCGATGATTGCCTTGACTTGTTCAGCTGGAATAGCCATCATGTTACCTTTGTCGAAGACGTAAGAGTACCACATCAGACCTTTGAAGATGTCGCTCTTCTGATAAAACGCCTCACCTTTCTTAGTCTTCAGGTTGATATGACTGTCGGGGAACGATTTGAGAGCGTCGACGTATGTGTCGTATTCGTAGTTCAAGCAGCATTTGAGTTTGCCGCATTGACCTGCGAGTTTCTGTGGGTTAGGCGAGAGCTGCTGTATTCTTGCTACGTTGGTTGTCACCGACTGGAAGTTCGTTATCCAGGAGCTGCAGCACAACTCGCGTCCGCACGATCCGATGCCTCCTAATTTAGCCGATTCCTGACGGAACCCGATCTGACGCATCTCCACTCTGATATGAAATTCTTCTGCTAATTTCTTGATAAGCTCACGGAAGTCAACGCGACCATCGGCGGTATAGTAGAATATGGCTTTGGTTCTGTCGCCCTGATATTCGATGTCGTTGAGCTTCATGTCTAAGTTAAGATTCAAAGCGATCTCACGGCTGCGGTATAATGTACGTTCTTCTTGTCGTGTCGATTCCAAGAACTTCTCGACATCCGCCACACGTGCTCTGCGATATATCTTCTTCAATTCAGATGCAGGACATACGCTGCCTTTACGTTTTCTCTGTTTCTCCACCAAAGCACCGACCATGGTCACGATGCCAATGTCATGTCCTATCGCAGTCTCAACAGCTACGAGTTCGCCTTCAATCAACTCCAATTCCGAAGGATAACTGTAGAAATCTTTTCTGTCGTTCTTGAAACGTACCTCCGCAATAAGAAGCTCTCCTTCGTATGCCGTTTCGTGGTAGTCTTTCAGCCAGTTGAAACTATCTAACTTACATTGACTGTGACGCAACACACTTCTGCCGACAGCATATTCGTCTGCTTTAAGACGGCATCCACGGTGGAAATCGGTAGAAAGCTTCAACTTATCATAAAGAGGCCAGTCTATCTTGAGAAACTCCTGGTCGATGTCTTCAGGCTTGTTGAAATCTTCTTTCTCGTCTTCAACTTCTTTGACTATTTTCTTGCCCGCAGATGGAGCCTTCTCTTCAAGAACTTCTTTCTTAATCTCGACTTCATTGTCTGCAATCTCTGTTTCTTCGATAATATCTTCAACGATGACTTCGGTTTCAATTATTTCGGTTTCCTGAATATCATCCTCGTTCTTGATTTCGGTTTCATTGACCTGGTTCTTATTATTGTTATTTCTGTTGTTCCATTTCTTCTTAGGAAAGAATTTCTTTTTATTATCCTGTCTGTTATTATTTTTATTATTGTCTTCGTTCATATTATAAATACGGATTATATATAATGTAAATAAGTAAACTGCAAAGATAATAAAAAGTCAACAGATAACAGACAACAGAGGGTGGATTTTTTCCTGACTTCGTCATTGCGTACCCCAAAATTCTTCATCGAATAATTTTTCGATAGCCTTGTGTCGTTTCATGATCATTACTTTTGATATGACTTCATTGTTTAACGGCAGTCGTACCTGCAATGTCG
>SUWS01000004.1:0-4521 GCA_015061365.1 Lentimicrobiaceae bacterium
CAATAAAAAAAGTGCGAGCCAAACTTACTTGTTGTTCGAAGGTATCGCCAAACACCCATAACCACACAAATAAGAAAGCCCGCACAAACGTGCGAAGCCTTACCTAATTGCCTCCGTGGTTATTCTATTCAATTTGGCGATTTTTCGAACATCACAAGCAATAAGTAAAAACTTACTTCAATATGTCCACTTCAAATTTCTACATAATTACATTATATTTTACTTTTCTATCAGTTTGCAAATGTAATCTTTTTTACGAAACAAAAGCAAATAAAAAATAATAACTTAAATTTATTAAGATAACATACTGGCACGAATGTGCGGGTTTTTTTATTATTAGGAACGGATAACAACATCTTTACGATAGAATACTGCCATTAAATCCAATCTATATTCCTAATAATATCACTTTCCATACTTTCGTAAATTTTAGTAAAAAACATTTTATGTTCTTCACGCAAAATTACATCATTCAACATAGTTTTGTCAAGTATTTCCATCAACAAAATTCCGATTTTTATTCATAATTTTACAATTATTAATGAAAGTATGAATCTTTTGCTAATTATTTTTAAGGAGTCCCCTTAATTCTTGTCAGCGTTATTGGATAAACAAAATATTCGGATTCATTATTGATAACTCGATTTTTTTTGGAGTTACCGATAATGAATCCGACATTAATTATATAAGTATTTTCCATAACATCATAAATTTTGGTATAAAATTCTCTCTCACAAAACTACAGCAACGCTTTCCTTTTGTCAAGACATTTTCCAAAGAAAATTAAGTTCTTAACAATTAATTCCACAAATGTTAATGAAAGTAAGGATATTATGTCAATATTATTTAAGAAAGAAGAAAACTATTCATAATGCATAATGCATAATTCATAATTATTTGGGGAAGATTGCCTTAATTATGAATAGCTAACTGTTAATTGTTAATTGTTAATTGTAAATTGTAAACTGTTACTTCGTCATTTCGTCGAAGTCGAACAACTCAAGCTGGTTCTCGGTGAGATATAACTCTGCCGGAACTTCGTACTCATAATGCGAGATGTAACGCTCGATACTTTTCTTTATCAATTTGATGGGCGTCGTCTTTCTCGCCTTACAATAGTTTTTCAACGACCTATACTGACCGGATGTCAATTTGAAAGTCACCGCATGATGCTTGTAATTCCTGCGGCGACTTTTACGTTTATTTTTATTGACAGACATATCGAAATAATTTATATGCTGTCGATGATTAACTTAGCGAATCTCTCCGCTTCTTCTTCCGTCTTTCCTTCAGAATAGATTCTGATGATAGGCTCGGTATTTGACTTGCGCAGATGTACCCAACCATCTTCAAAATCTATCTTCACTCCATCAATAGTGGTGACTCTTTCTTCCTTATATTTATCGGCAATCTTATTCAAAATAGCGTCGACATCTGTCGTCGGTTCGAGTTCTATCTTGTTTTTAGACATATAATAGATAGGTAAGTTCTCTTTCAATTCAGAGCATGTGCACTTCTGTTCGCAGAGATAAGTAAGGAAGAGACCGACACCTACGAGAGCGTCGCGACCATAATGCAGTTCGGGATAGATGACGCCTCCGTTGCCTTCACCGCCGATAACAGCGTCCACTTCCTTCATCTTCTCAACGACGTTGACTTCGCCTACAGCAGCGGCAAAATACTCTCCTCCATATTGCAGTGTCACGTCACGTAAAGCACGTGTAGAAGATAGATTCGAGACCGTATTGCCTTTCTTATGCTGCAAAACGTATGAAGCAACAGTGACGAGAGTGTATTCTTCGCCGAACATCTCACCTTTTTCATTGATGAAAGCCAAGCGGTCGACATCAGGGTCAACAACGATAGCTAAGTCAGCACCCACTTCTTTAACCTTGGCGCAGGTATCTACTAAATGAGCTGCAAGAGGTTCAGGGTTATGAGCGAACTCGCCGGTGACCTCACAGTTAAGTTCTATAATATCCGTCACGCCCAATTTTCTAAGTAGCATAGGTATCGCGATACCACCCGTTGAATTGACAGCGTCGACGACGACCTTGAGATTAGCCTTAGCGATTACTTCTTTATTTACAAGAGGAAGATCGCAAACCATATCTACATGACGTTCAATCCAGCCGTCCTCTTGCGAATAAGTGCCTATTTCGTCGATATAAGAAAATTCGTAGTCGTCGGCAGCGGCTTTTTCAAGGAGCCACTCACCTTCTGCCTTTGAGATGAACTCGCCTCTGCTGTTCAACAATTTGAGAGCGTTCCATTGTTTCGGGTTGTGACTTGCTGTCAGGATCACCCCGCCGTCGGCTTTCATCTCGGTGACGGCGACCTCCACCGTAGGCGTCGTGCTCAACCCTATGTCAATCACGTCGGCGCCCATACCTTGCAAAGTACCGCATACCAACTGATTAACCATTGTTCCTGAAAGACGTCCATCGCGACCGACAACGATACGAGGACGGTTAACGCCAGAACGACGTATGAGACAAACGAAAGATGATGTGAGTTTTACAATATCGACAGGAGTGAGACCTTGGTCTGGTTTTCCGCCAATAGTTCCACGGAAACCTGAAATGGATTTTATTAACGTCATAATGTTTTTATTTTTTGCAAATATAACACAGATTTTTTTAAATTTGCAAAAAAAAAGATATGGCTTTTGACGATGATGGTTTTTTAGATGATTATGAGATCAAGGAATTGATTGACAGGTTTGAGAGTCAATTGGAAAACGACAGACTTTCATTCTTTGACGCCGACGAGCTTAACATAATCATCGACTATTACATCCAGCATGACGACTTCAATAAAATCAATGTCATAGCTGATATGGCAGAGAGATACCATTCGGAAAGCCCGCTGTATAATGCCATCATGGCGAAGAAATATCTGTCGGTACAAGATGCCGTCGCCGCCATGAAATATCTCAAAAGCGACGACAACAACTTCGAAGATCCTGATTATTACGTGAACTTAGGATATGCCCATTCGCTATTGTTGGAACATGAGGAATCTATTGAAGCTTATAAGAAAGCTCTGAAACTGTTCAATAAAGAAAACTGTGACGACATATACAGTTCTATCGGAATAGAATATATGATGATGTTTCAGTACGAGCCTGCACTTAAATATCTGATAAAAGGTTTGAAAGGCAGTCCCGACATCTACGAGCAATATATAGAAATCACTAATTGTTTCTTCTTCTTAGACAGAAGCGACGAAGCCTTAGAGTTCTTCACAAAAGAGATAGACAATAACCCTTATAGCATTGCAGCATGGATGGCGTTAGGCAACTGTTATCTGCGTCTTCAGCTTTTAGAGAAAGCTATGGAACAATATGAATACGCTCTCGCCATCGACCAACATTACGAGAAGGCATACATCAATATCGCGACAATACTCAACGAGTTGGACCGTTATAAAGACAGCATCGACATCATAGAGGAAGCATTCAGAAACAAGGTAGAGAAACCTCTGTTATATTGTCTTTACGGAGAAGCGATGGCAAGGACCGGCAACAAATTAGAAGCCGTCAATAATTTCAAGAAGGCTATCGAATTGGATGAAAATATAGCCGAAGCATACGCAGGAATGGGATTCGTGTTCTGTGATGAAGAAGAACATGAATCGGCGATTAAGTTTCTAAAACGAGCACACCAGTTAGCTCCGTACAATATGGATTATGTTTTCGTCCTTGTCGAACAACATAACAAACTCGGAAAATACAAGACATCTCTCAAATACCTGAAAGAAATTGAGGAGACTACTCCTTACGAGATAAATCTGTATATCGCCTATATGGAGGTTTATATCCTTCTCGACGATGTAGACAAAGCCATCAAATCCATCGAGAAAGGGATGAGACTCCTCGGAAGAAAAGCACCTTTATTATACAGACTCGCTTTCATCAACTTCGTCCAGGAAGATTTCGAGTTGGGGATGTACAATTTGGAAGAAGCCCTGAACATGGACTGCGATGGCGTACAAGAGTTCATCGACTTCGACCCTAACTTCGTATTGAACAATGAGAACATACTTAATTTAATCAACGAATATAAAAACAAAAACAACAAGTAATTTCGACATGAATCAATTTTTCACAAACTTTTTAAAAGGAATGGGAGTCGGCTCAGCCAACGTAATCCCAGGTGTTTCGGGCGGAACAATAGCTTTAATTACAGGTATCTTCGAACGTCTGATCAACGCCTTAAAATCTTTCAACCTCACAGCCATCAAATTATTTTTTACAGGAAAGTTTAAAGAATTCGCAAAACACACCGACTTATGGTTCCTGGCATCTGTTGGATGCGGCGTGTTGGCAGCTATTCTCACAGTAGCTCGCATCTTTGAATATATGTTCGCGAATTATCCTATCTACCTATGGTCGTTCTTCTTCGGAATGATATTGGTCTCCATCTATTACGTCGGAATCACAATAGAGAAAATCAACTTCAAGACTGTATTATCTTTCATAATCGGCACGGCTATAGCTCTGTTTATCGCTTTCGGCAC
>SUWS01000004.1:4621-111093 GCA_015061365.1 Lentimicrobiaceae bacterium
CGTTCTTCTTCGGAATGATATTGGTCTCCATCTATTACGTCGGAATCACAATAGAGAAAATCAACTTCAAGACTGTATTATCTTTCATAATCGGCACGGCTATAGCTCTGTTTATCGCTTTCGGCACGCCGGCAAAAGAAAACAGCAACATATTGTATCTGATGATATGCGGCGCCGTTGCCACTTGCAGCATGATACTCCCGGGATTGTCGGGATCTTTCGTCTTGGTACTGATGGGTAACTATCAGCTCATCATGATAGATGCCGTCAATGACCTGAACCTTAAAATACTGATACCTGTCGTAATCGGCGGTGTCGTCGGACTTTTGGCGTTCTCGCATCTCCTTTCCTGGATATTTAAAAACTACAGAGACATAACGATAGCAATATTGACAGGCTTTATCTTAGGAAGTATGCCTATCATATGGCCTTGGAAAAACGACGTCATCACTTATTTCGGCAGCGAAGCCAAAGTGACAGGCTACGATTATTATCTCCCTGAACTTAATATGGAATTTGCAATAGCATTGGTGATATTGTTGATAGGTGCTGGAATAATCGTCTTGACAGAAAAAATGGCTAAGAATAAATAAAAATCTGAGAATCTGAAAATCTGAAAATCTGAGAATCTGAAAACTTTAAAGGATGTACGGTTTAGTTGGGAAGTCGCTCGGTCACTCTTTTTCCAAGGATTATTTCACTGAGAAATTTTCCAAGATGAATCTTGATTTTCGTTATGAGAACATCGAGCTTGACGACGTATGCGAGATCGTTTCTTTCGTAAAAGAGAACAAAGACCTGAAAGGTTTTAACGTAACGATACCTTATAAAGAAAGTATCATTCCTTTCTTAGATTCGCTTGATGAAACAGCCAAAGAAGTCGGTGCCGTGAATACGGTAAAAGTATTTGAAGACGGAAAATTAAAAGGTTATAATACCGACGTCATCGGATTTGAGAAGTTATTGGAGACGACTCATAAAACGTATAATAACAACGCATTGATATTAGGTAGCGGCGGAGCATCGAAAGCTGTACAATATGTTTTGAAGAAAAAGAATATCAGGTTCAAAGTCGCGAGCCGTAAGACTTTTCAATCAGGGATTAGCGGAGAAGAATCGAATATTATCGGTTATGACGAAATTAATTCTGACGGATTTACTCCCTATTCTATGATAATAAACACAACTCCAGTCGGAACGTTTCCTAACTGTGACGAATGTTTGGATCTTCCCTACTCTACCATCGGGACTTATCACGTTTTTATCGACTTGATATATAATCCGGAGGAGACAATGTTTTTGAAAAAAGCCCGTTTCAATGGAGCCGCCACTTATAACGGGATGACGATGTTGCGTGAACAAGCCGAGGCGGCATGGGGAATATTTAGAACTTTAGAATTTTAGAACTTTAGAACTTTAGAACTTTAGAATATATTAAAATAGATATATATGGGTGAGATTTATGATTTTAGCAATCAGATTGCTTTGGAGTTTTCGGTGACAAATATTGTCGCTTCTAATGTAATTCGTCTTTTACGTGAAGGGTGTACTGTTCCATTCATTGCCCGTTACCGTAAAGAGATGACTAACACCATGAACGAGGAAGTCGTTGCCGCGATACAGAAACGTCTCATACAACTTGAAGAACTCGAGAAAAGAAAAGAGGCTGTCTTGAAATCTATTGCCGAGCAGGAGAAGCTCACCCCCGAACTTGAGTCGAGCATCAGAAACGCCAAGACCATACAAGACGTTGAAGACTTGTATCTCCCATATAAGCCGAAACGCAAGACGAGAGCTGAGATGGCTCGTCAGAAAGGATTGGAACCTCTCGCGAAGATCATCATGTCGCAGAAGTCAGACGATGTCGAAAGTCTCGCTCAAAAATATATCGACAAGGAAAAAGGTGTCGAAACGACAAAAGACGCACTTAAAGGAGCGTGCGACATCATGGCGGAATGGGTGTCGGAAAACATCAAAGGACGTAATCTCATCCGTAAGATCTATCATAAAGACGGCGTGATAACTTCGTCGGTGGTGAAAGACAAGGAGAATGAAGCCAAGACGTATCAACAATATTTCGACTGGAAGGAACCCATCGCCGAGGCTCCCTCGCATCGTATCCTCGCCATGTTCCGTGCCGAATCGGAAGGCTTGCTGAAAGTGAAACTGAGAATCGACGAGGAAGAAGCCCTGAAGACATTGGACAATATCTTCGTCAAGGGTGACAACGCCTCCACCGACTTGGTTCAAGACGCCATCGACGACGCTTGGAAACGACTCTTAGAACCTTCATTGGAAACGGAGATCCGTGCCATGTACAAGGAGAAAGCCGATGAGATAGCCGTCAAGGTATTCGCCGAAAATCTGCGTCAGCTTCTTTTGGCAGCTCCATTAGGACAAAAACGAACACTCGCCTTGGACCCGGGATTCAGAACAGGTTGCAAGGTAGTAATATTAAACGAATACGGAGCCTTGCTGCACAACGAAACCATCTTCCCTCACCCGCCTCAAAACGAGACGAGACAGGCAGGTAACAAGATACGTTCGCTCGTAAACGCTTATAAGATTGATGTCATAGCAATTGGTAACGGTACAGCCGGACGCGAGACGGAAGACTTCATAAGAGGAATACAATTCGACCGCGACATTATCGCCGTGATGGTAAACGAAAGCGGTGCCTCGGTATATTCCGCTTCAAAAGTCGCGAGAGACGAATTTCCGGAGTATGACATAACCGTGCGTGGCGCGGTCAGCATAGGACGAAGACTCATGGACCCGCTTGCTGAGTTAGTGAAGATAGATCCTAAGTCGATAGGCGTAGGTCAATATCAGCATGACGTGAACCAGAAACTTCTTAACGAAGAGCTCGGTCATGTGGTGGAGAGCTGCGTCAATGCTGTCGGTGTCGAACTCAATTCAGCCAGCGAACAGCTTCTATCCTACGTCAGCGGCGTCGGTCCGCAAATAGCAAGCAACATAGTGAAATACCGTAACGAAAACGGAGGATTCAAAAACCGCAAGCAACTGCTTAAAGTACCACGTCTCGGAGAGAAAGCCTACGAACAATGCGCAGGATTCTTGAGGATACACGATGCGGAACAACCTTTAGATGCGAGCGCGGTACATCCGGAGAGTTATCATATTGTTGAGAAAATGGCAAAAAGACTCAACGTGGAAGTCAAAGACCTTATCGGAAACAAAGATCTTATCGCCAAGATAAATCCTAAAGAATACATAGAAGAAGACTTCGGCATAGAAACCGTCAACGACATCATCGCAGAACTCGAGAAACCAGGCCGTGACCCGCGAAAGACATTCGAGGTTTTTGAATTTAACAAGAACGTACGTACGATAAAAGACCTTAAAGTCGGAATGCAACTGTTCGGAATCGTGACCAACATCACTGCATTCGGTTGCTTCGTAGATGTCGGTGTACATCAAGACGGATTAGTACACATCAGTCAGATGTCGGATCAATTTATCAAAGATCCTAATGAGATTGTGAAACTAAATCAGAAAGTTAATGTGAGAGTTGCAGAACTCGACATCGAAAGGAAAAGAATAAGTTTGAGTATGAAAAATATTAAGTGAAACATATCGTTATAAGAACATGAAAAAGATATTTACAATATTAATAATGTGTGCTTTCCTGTTAGCCGCAAGTAAAGATACAGAAGCACAAATCGTTAAAGGAGAAGTGTTTTTAGGAGGTAACCTCTCACAAGTTGATGCCGACGGCACCATAGGCTACAAACGTTTTGGATTGCATGGCGGTGTCGGTGCTTTAGTCCCGATTTACCGTAGAGGCAACCTCGATATAGAATTCGCCTTAGAAGTAGCATTCAACCAAAGAGGTTCTTACGACAGAGAAGTATGTTACCTTTATGATTCTAACGGCGACGGAATAACAGACAACTACCGTTATGGAAAATACGATTTGAGGATGAATTATTTAGAAGTACCTATGCTCGTATATTTCTCCGACAGACAGATATACTCATTCGGTATCGGCGCGTCATACGGAAGAATGGTAGGCCTGAAAGAATTCGAAGGCGAAGAGAAGACTAATATCACCCTTGAGACAGGCTACGAAAACGGCGGATATAAAACAGACGATTTCAGTCTCTTACTTGAAGGTAAGATCAGATTGCATGAAAGATGGAAATTAGGTATACGTTACCAACATTCTTTATTTGACATCAGAAAACGCTATGACTTGAAAGATGTCATGGAGAACTTAGAACTTCTTAATGCGCAGTTAGCTCCTACACTCAGCCAGTCTGAGATAGATCAACTCAAACCTAACCAAAGACCTTATCAAAGAAACAAAAGCATCTCCATCAGGTTGATATACGTCTTCAACGAAGAGAGAAGTAACTACATCCGCGATGAATATCAATTCCAGGGTGATAATCCTAAGATTCATCAAAAGACTATCGACAAACAATTGAAGAAGATGAAGAAACAACAGGAAAGAGAAGCGAGAAGGGGTGGTAAAAGTTGAGAATCTTAGAATCTGAAAATCTGAGAAACTGAGAAACTGAGAAACAAGTAGGTATAACATTTAGATTATAACAAAAGTCGTATCTTTGTAACATTAAAATTGTTAGCGCAAGAAACATTCTGATGGAACAAATAAGAAAAATACCAAAGGAACAAATCATCATGGCATTCGTAGCGACTTGTATAGAAGCTACAGCGAGATTGACAAACACAAGTTATATTGAAGTTTACAATCGCATGAGAAATGTTGGCTTGATAGAGAATTATATTGTTCCTAATTATGAGACTCTTCACACCGAAAGCCGTGAAGTTTTAGTCAGTCGTATATTAGAATGTCTGAATAACTGGGAATCAAAATTATGAAAGAAATTTTTGTATATCATGGCGGCACAGAGCAAATAGAAAATCCTATATGCAAATTCGGGAGAAAAAGTCTTGATTTTGGTCAGGGTTTCTATGTAACTGACATATTAGATCAAGCCATCACTTGGGGCGAAAACATCGCTTTAGCTAGGAATAAAGCAGTTGTAGTCAACAGGTATAAGTTAAATCGTGGGGAGATACTAAACAATTACAGATGTAAAATATTCCAATCCTACGACAAAGAATGGCTGGAGTTTATTGTTGGCAACCGAACAGGACAAAATACCGCAGCAGAATTCGATTATGTTGAAGGCGGCGTTGCAAACGACAGAGTCATTGACACAATAAATTTATACATTTCAGGCTTAATGGACTTAAACACCGCATTAGGTGAATTATCAAAGCATCAGCCAAACAATCAGATTTGTATATTAAATCAAGAAATCATAAATAAACATCTCGTTTTCGATGGAACAGAGCAATAACGACAATACTTTAAAATCACCTGTGATTCAAGAAATCATCATGAGCAACCGCATTGGCGCCATCGCTGTTATTATTGCCAAGAAATTCGACATAGATAATATTACTGCCTTGAAACTTTTCTATGAAAGTAAAACCTGCGCTAATCTTCACGACAAATCAACCGGACTTTATCTCTACAGCGACCTTTACATCGTCGACGATTTCTTGATTGAAATGCAGAACAAACAATAAGGACGCAGTTCTAAAACCACGTCCTGATTACAATTTCAACTGTTAATTCTTTAACATGTCATACGTCCGTGTGACTCTACATGAGATAATACCACAACTACTATAACTGTTAATTGTCAATTGTTAACTGTCAATTGTTAATTGTTAATTCCTAAACACTATCTTCTCCCCTTCACAGTCGACGACAATAGGTTTCTCTTTATTTACCTTATCGGAAAGTATCATTTTAGAAAGTTCGTTGATAAGTTCCCGCTGCATCATACGTTTCACAGGACGCGCTCCGTATCGAACATCGAAACTCGTCTCCGCGACAAATCTCATAGCTTCCGAAGTCATCTCAATATCTATATTATTTTTCTTCAACATCTTCTTCAATGTATTGAATTGCATTGCCACAACATTGATAATCTGCTCTCTCGACAAAGGCGTAAACATAATGATGTCGTCGATACGATTGAGGAACTCTGGTTTCATAAACTGACGTAATATCTCCATCACCTTATTCCTCATCTCATCAAAGTCAGCTTCCGAACTTTGAACCTCAAGTTCTTCGTTCTTAGTTCTTCGTTCTTGGTTCTTCGTAATCATCTCCTGTATCGCCATCGCACCAAGATTGGAAGTCATAATGATGATTGTGTTTTTAAAATCGACGAGACGGCCTTTGTTATCGGTCAGACGACCGTCGTCCAAAATTTGAAGCAGGATATTATAAACGTCCTGGTGCGCTTTCTCTATTTCATCGAGAAGTACTACAGAATATGGTTTACGTCGCACCGCTTCAGTAAGTTGTCCGCTTTCGTCATAACCAACATAACCAGGAGGCGCACCTATCAGTCGCGAGACGGAATGACGTTCCTGATACTCCGACATATCGATACGCACCATATTATTCTCATCGTCGAAGAGGAACTCCGCCAAGGCTTTAGCTAACTCCGTCTTACCGACACCGGTGGTACCTAAGAAGATAAACGAACCTATCGGGCGGCGAGCGTCTTGTAGTCCTGCCCTGCTTCTACGAATAGCGTCAGCCACTGCAACGATAGCCTCGTCTTGTCCGACGACACGTTTATGCAGTTCTTTCTCAAGGTTGAGGAGCTTGTCGCGTTCGCTTTGCAGCATCTTATTTACTGGGATTCCAGTCCAACGCGAGACGATCTCAGCGATATCTTCCGCACTGACGACTTCATTGATAAGAGGATTGTCGCCCTGTATTTTCTTCAGTTCTTCTTTAGCCGATTCAATATTGCTTTCAGAGTTAGGAATCTTGCCGTAACGTAATTCAGCCACGAGACCATAGTTTCCGTCACGTTCCGCAACCTCAGCTTCATGACGATATTTCTCGATGTTCTTCTTCTCTTTCTGAATCTTCTCTATGAAGCTGCGTTCCGTTTCCCACCGCGACTTTATTCTGTCACGTTCTGTGTTCAATTCAGAGATGACTTGTGTTAGAGTCTCTATCTTCTGTTTGTCATTTTCGCGTTTAATAGCCTCACGTTCTATTTCGAGCTGACGTATCTTACGTTGTATGTTTTCCAATTCTTCCGGTAAGGAATTAATCTGAAGTCTAAGACGAGATGCAGCTTCATCGACGAGATCTATAGCTTTATCGGGAAGAAAACGATTTGAGATATAACGCACTGAAAGTTCGACGGCAGCAATTATCGCCTCATCTAAGATTCTCACCTGATGATGGTTCTCATATTTCTCCTTCAGGCCTCTTAATATCGAGATGGCAGACTCTTCAGAAGGCTCATCGACCATGACAATCTGAAATCGACGTTCCAAAGCTTTGTCTTTCTCGAAATATTTCTGATATTCGCTTAATGTTGTAGCTCCGACGGCTTGCAATTCGCCACGGGCGAGAGCAGGTTTCAAAATATTGGCAGCGTCCATGGCACCACTCGAAGCTCCGGCACCTACCAAAGTGTGAATCTCATCGATGAAAAGAACAATCTCACCCTGGCTGTCGACAACTTCCTTTACTACGTTCTTCAGTCGCTCTTCAAATTCGCCCTGATATTTCGCTCCAGCGATAAGCGCACCCATATCTAACGAATAAACTTTCCTCGATTTAAGATTCTCAGGCACATCGCCGTGAACGATTCTCTGGGCAAGACCTTCGGCAATCGCCGTCTTTCCGACTCCCGGTTCTCCTATTAAGATTGGATTGTTTTTGGTTCTTCTCGATAAAATCTGCAACACCCTTCTAATCTCATCGTCACGACCGATAACGGGATCTAACTTCCCTGACGACGCCAACTCATTAAGATTACGTGCATAACGATTCAAAGAATCATAATTGTTTTGTGAATTTACTTGGTTCATTGTATTACTTTTTTGTTGTTTGACAAAGCTGCTATCAAAATTATTTCCAAGTAGGAAAAACTGACAAAATGACATTACTATAGGACATCTGAAAAAGAGAGATAAAAAATACGATATGATGCAATAAAAGAGAGAATTGTACATTATATTATATGCAGTTTTTTTTTATCTTTGCAGAAATCAAAAAGAATCATCATATAATGAGTAAGAATATAAAAAACAGTTTCTTATACAAAGCAGTCGTCTTGTTGTTTTTAATTATCAATGTTTACAATGTTAAAGCACAGATGAATTGCGAGATAAGTATTACGGAAGGTATCACGATGCCTGTTTGTTATGGAGAATCAATAACATTAAGTGTTAATACCAATCCTGTCTATATATATCAATGGTCGAAAGAAGGCGTTGATATAAGCGGCGAGAACAGTTTTTACCTCACTATTGAAGTGACCCAGAATAATGTCAGATACGGTGTCAAAGTCACTAATGTCCAAACCCATGAAGAGTGTAGCGATGAAATCACAGTGACGATGTTAGAGTCTTTCGAAATAACTTTCGAACAGACGCAACTTACGTGCAGCAACAACTCCGCCGAGAACGGACAGAACGCTAAAGTGCTCGCTACTGCCACTGGAGAAGGATATAATTCATTTATATACGAATGGGGATGCGAGACTAATGAAGACATCTGGACGAACCCATCCAACCCGCAAGAAGCAATCGGATTGAAAGCTTGGAAAGAATATTACGTTGACGTGACAGGTATCACAAGCAACGGTGACGAATGTACACAAAGAGCGACATTCACCCCGAAAGCGTATCCAAACCCGACAGTGAAAATCATCTCAACACCGAGCGATACAGCATATCTCCAGAATCCTTACGTCAAATTTGGCTTTGAAGCAAATATGGATTCTATAGAACATAACTCATGGTCGTGGGCTTTCTTCAACAACCCTGAAAATCCGAATGAGATTAGCAGCACGTCTCCAGAACAAGAACCTACCAATATTTATTACCAAGAATCTAAAGAAGGTAGTCCCTACAGAGTTGAACTTACAGTCAAATCAGCAGATTACGGTTGCGATACGACTTTCTCCGCCGACATTATCGTACTCCCAGTAAAATTGAAAATACCTAATATCTTCACACCTAACGGCGACGGCATCAACGATTACTTTATTATCGACAACGACCCGACAGCCTCAGATGAAGAGAACGAAGAAAACACAAGAGGCTTCGAGTACGAATCATATAACCCTCTGAAAGATTATTATTTGAGAACTGAGCTGACTATCTTCAACAGATGGGGACGTATAGTTTATAAATCTTCTGATTATAACAACGATTGGGACGGAGGCAAGTTGCCGGACGGAACATACTTCTATGTGTTGGAATGTGTTGGACAATATGACAACCATCGCTATCAAGGCTCGGTGACAATATTCGGCAGCGGGAGATGATTTTAAAATTGAAAATTGAAAGTTGAAAATTATGTTAGGGACGTGACATATTATACCTTTGAAAATAAACACGCTGTAATTGGTGCGTCTCAGATTTAATTGAAAATTGAACAATTATCATAATAAACAGTTAAGAAAGAAATAACAAATGACAATGAAAAGAATTATTTTATCATTATTAGTAGTTTTTATATTATTTTCGTGTGAGACCAAGAATAACAATATAAGTACTGATTTGGTCAACAATCCGGTATCAGCCGATGGTATCAATAAAGGAGCTAATGTTCCTGTGATACAGTTTGAAAAGACAGAACACGATTTCGGGAAGATTCTTCAAGGCGAACAAGTGAGCTACACATTCAAATTCAAGAATGTCGGTGACGCACCTCTTCTGATAACAGCGGTGGAAAAGACATGCGGATGTACTTCTCCAGAATTTACAAGAACACCTGTTAAGCCAGGAGATGACGGCAAGATAACAATCACATACGACAGTAAAGGTCATAAAGGATTTCAGAACAAACGACTTATAGTAAAAGCAAATACTAATCCTTCTGAATCCATAATAAGAATCAAGGCACAGGTAGAAAATATTAACACATTTTAAATAAATTATCATGAACTTTTTAAACATTTTTTTGCTTCAAGCACCACAACAACAAGGTTCCACATGGTCGGGAATTTTAATGATTGTATTGATTTTTGTGATTTTCTGGCTCTTCTTTATCCGTCCACAAAACAAGAGAGCTAAGGAACAACAACAATTCCGTGAAAACCTTAAGAAAGGCGACAAGATCGTCACTATCGGTGGTATTCATGGAAAGGTAGAAGAGGTTAGAGAAAACACAGTTCTCGTCAGCATCGATCACAACACAAAGATCGAGTTTGAGAAATCAGCTATCATTCCTAACGCAAGTCAAGTTGGTGGAGCTGCATAAATAAGATTTTATGGTAAGCAAAAAGGATAAGTCTCAATCGTTCCAGCAATTCAGCAACATATTGTTATTCGTGACAATAGCTGCGTTGCTATGGTTGATTATCAAGTTGTCGGCTAATTATACCGTCACGGAATCGCTTACCATGAATTTTAAAGATGCTCCGGCTAATCTGATAATAACCAACGACACACAAAAAATTAACGTCACTTTATCGTCGAGAGGTTTTGACTTATTACATTATTATCTGAAACCAGTATCAAGACGTAAAGTAGACATCTCATTAGAGGAGGTGCCTTTGCATAAAGACAGCGAAAGCACCTACTCTTTCGGAAGCAGTTACGCCAAAGAAAAAATAGCTAACCTCCTAACCATCGAACCTGGAAAAATTTCTTTTGACGAAAACAAAATCATGCTTAATATGGAGCAGCTGGATTCCGTGAGAGTTAAAGTTGTTCCGAATTTGGATATGTCATACGAGAAACAATATAACAGACATGGCAAAATTGGAGTCACACCCGATTCGGTGACCATCTATGGACCAAAAAACATAATTGAATCGATAGATAATGTATATACGGAAAACCTTGTGCTGAAAAACATTAACTCTAATGTAAATGTCGACGTCCCTCTTCGATTAGAAGAAATGACAAACGCCGACACCAAAAACGTCAACATCAAAATCAATGTCGAGAAATTTACTGAAGCCGTTACCAACGTGAAAATCAGTCACGATTATCACAAGCAATTACGACTTTTTCCTGATAAAGTCAAGATAAAATATATAGTTTATCTTTCAGAATATAATATCATAAACGAGAACTCTTTCGTTGTGAGAATAGACACAGCCGACATCAGTCCCGAAAATAATTTCCTTCCAATATATTTGGCTGACTATCCTAACAACACTAAGATTATAAGTATCGAGCCCAAAGAGGTCGAATATATAATCATCGACGAGAACAACTAATAATTATGCATTATGCATTGTGAATTAACATGAAACGTATCGGAATCACAGGAAATATCGGCAGCGGGAAGAGTCTTGTCTGTAAGATTTTCAATCATCTCGGAATCAACACTTTTTTTTCTGATGAGGAAACAAAGAAATTATATTTACTTCCAGATATAAAGGAGCAGATCTTAAATTATTTTAATGATGAGGTTTATTTCAAGGACGGAAGTCTTAACAAGAAACTCCTCTCCTATCATCTCTTCAGAAATCATAAAGCATTACAGTTCATAGAAGAAATACTATATCCGAAACTTAACGCTACGTTCGACAAATGGTGCGAGCGACAAACAACAAATTACGTTCTATTTGAATCGGCGATATTATTTGAAAAGAAATTCTCCGATCAGTTTGAGAAGATAATATTCGTTTCGGCACCTGAAGATATTCGTCTTCAGAGAACTATGCTACGTGACAGATGCAACGAGGAGAACGTCCGCGCGAGGATGCGCCTTCAGTGGGATGAAGACACAAAAAAAGCGGAATCAGATTTCATCATCTTCAACGACGGCGACAAAATGCTGATTCCGCAAGTGTTAGAGATTCATAAGATTCTCCAAACCTTATAAAGTCTTAGCTGTTATTCCACCACAGTAACCATATTTCTTAGTTCTTTAATAGTTGCGACGTGACCATTGTGATCAACGTAACCTAATGCTGGAAGTATAAGCTCAACATTACGTCCTGAATTGAGAAATTCCTCTACAGTATTACGCACACAATATTCGGTAGCGATACCGCTTATGACAACATCTTTGTTCGCGTAATCTTTCAACACGATGCCATTACTGTTCACTGCTTCAAATCCAGAATATTGTTCTTCATCTTGTTTGCAACCCTTACGGAAGATGTTACGTTTAGGGTCGGGACGGTTAGCCGGATTCTCCACTTTTGTGTAGAACGATTCATGGATAGAACCGCCGCGAGTTCCTTCAACGCAATGAGGAGGCCAGATGCCACCAAACTCTACAAAGGAACTATGATTTGCTGGATGACAATCTGCTATATAGATAACCTCTTGTTCCGGATGTGCGTTGATGTATTTTATCGCCTCTTCAACAGCTTCCTCAGAATGACCACATGCTAATGAGCCATCAATGAAATCATAAAGCATATCAACTACTAAATGTGTTGGTGCTGCGTGATTTTCCTTTACAAAGCTGTATTTCTTACCATAATCCAAATGTTGTTGAACGAAGTCTGTAGGATAATTTATAACAAAATCGACAATACCTTCACCCTCCTTCATTACAGGGAGGATGTCAGGGTTGATGAAGCCTCCATAAGGTCTGAGGTTCAATCCATCATAACGTTCCTTAACTTCTTTATGTAATACAGGATCTACTTTAACAGCGTATGTTTCAACCATTTTCTTACCAGCTTCATAATCGCCTTCAGATTTGATACGTTGGATTTCAGCAAGAAGTTCTCCGAATAAACCACGTAATTTTTCATAATCATTGATAACGAAATATGTCTTGCCATCTTTAATTTTCTTTTCAATTACATTATCAGCTTTACCTTTTTCGTAGCACCATTCAGAGATGAGCTTACGGTCTTGCATGTGTGACTCGGTCACATTCTTACCCAATTCAATACGTGAAAGCTGACTCATCATACCATTACGGATGAAGTTAGCATAAGCGGCTTTGTATGCTTCCATATCAGGCATGATACCGAGTTCCACCATAATTGGATCTGCACAATAATAAAGTCCGAACAAATCAGCACGCGCTTCTTCCAATGCTGAGTTATATTCTTTCAATGCGTTAGGTTGTGTTGTAGGAAGAAGTTGTCCTGAGCCGTGACCAAGACATTCGTGTAAGTCGGTATGAACGACGTCAGCGTTAGAACCATATTTTTTACAGAGATCTATTTCCTCCTGCGAATAAGCGAATTCTGCCAAAACGCTTTTCGGAGATTCTTCTGCTGCCTTGTCGTATGCCTCCATCAAGTTGGTTATCGTAACTGATTTCGAACCATAATCCTTGCGAATCCAGTCGGCGTTAGGAAGATTAATGCCGATTGGAGGTGCCGGGAAACAGTCGCCAGCCAAAGTGGTGACGATGATACCTTTTGCGGTAACGCCTTTACATTCTTTCTTCTTGAATCGAGCGTCGACAGGTGAGTTATCTTCAAACCACTGCGCATTCTGACTGATAAGTGAAGAACGTTTTGTTGCTTCCATATCCTTGAAGTTCACGACAGCTTCCCATGTAGCCTTCATTCCCATAGGATCGCCGTAATCTTCTATAAAACCATTTACAAAATCAATAGTTGAAACAGAATCCTGAACCCATGCAACATTATACTCATCCCATGTGTTAAGGTCGCCTGTTTTATAATAATCGATCAGCAAATTGGTATAGTTACGTTGTGCGTCGTTTTCAGCTACGGCGTTAGCTTTCTCCAACCAATAAATAATCTGATCGATAGCCTCACCATAAAGTCCGCCTGATTTATACACGTTCTCGTAAATCTTACCGTTTTGTTTTACGAGTTGTGAGTTCAATCCATAAGAGATTGGCGTTGCGTCATTAGGAATTCTTTGTGCGTCGTAGAATTTTTCTACTTCTTCTTTTGAGATGTCACCTTTGTAGAAATTAGTAGCGGAGTTCTTGATGATGTCGTCTTCTCCACTACGACGTGTCGCATATAAATCTTTGTCGAAGATAACAGGAGTGATGAATGTCAGAAATTCTTCAACGGTTTCATTTTCCGCGAGAGGAAGTTGATTAACATCTGAGTTCTTAACTAATTCGGCAAAATATTCTTGAGATATTTCCGGAACGAATTTATCTTCCGCATAATGATGATGTATGCCGTTACTGAAGAAAACGCGTTTAGCGTATGTAAGAAAATTCTGGAAATCATCTGTATCACGATCTCCTTTGTATGTGTTGAGGATAGCTTCGTTAGTTTTGCGAACTGTCAGGTTGTACTTAAAATTCTGGTCAGCGAGAATGTCGCGTCCGCATTTCGCGGCTTCACCTAAATAATAAAGGTATTCTTTCTGTTGAAGCGTAAGATTCTCCCATTCCGGAATCTGATAACGCATAATCTTGATGTCAGCAAATTCATCGACGAGATACTTAAAATTCTTTTCGTCATTTTTAGCCTGTTGGTCATTTGAGTTACAGCTAAATAGCAGACCAATAACACTTAAACCCATAATAATTTTTTTCATTATAATAAGATTTTGATTAAAACGCAAAGGTAATAATTTGTTTAGATTAAAGAGTTTATTTTATTTCCTTTTTTTAAGAAAAATCACTATATGTCGTATTTTACAATTAGGTATTTAATAATTAAATAAGCATATAGAAAAAATCTATTTGTTAATTTAATATAACACTATTATCTTTGCAACGTTAATGAATGATAGATAAAAATTATATTATACAATGAAAAGATTACAAGATAACGTCACCATAATCACAGGTGGCGGCAAAGGAATAGGATTCGGTTTAGCTTCAGCTTTCGCAAAAGAAGGTTCTAACTTAGTCATAACTGGCAGAAATGAAGCGAGATTATTGGAAGCCAAGAAAAAACTTGAAGAAGGATATGGAGTTAAGGTGCTGGCATTAGTTGCCGACGGTGCCGACGAAGTAAAGATAAAAGAGGTTATCGCCAAGACAGTTGATACTTTTGGAAAAATCAACACATTAATTAATAACGCTCAAACTTCAAAGTCGGGATTATCATTGATAGAACACACTAAGGAAGACTTTGACTTAGCGATTAATTCTGGACTTTACGCCACATTTTTCTATATGAAAGAAGCATTTCCATACCTCAAGGAAAGTAAAGGTTCTGTCATCAACTTTGCTTCAGGAGCTGGATTGTTTGGCAAATTAGGTCAAAGCTCATACGCTGCCGCCAAGGAAGGTATCAGAGGACTTTCGAGAGTAGCTGCCGCTGAATGGGGACCTGATGGAGTGAGAGTTAACATCATAGCACCACTTGCCATGACCGAGAGTCTTACAGAATGGAAAAAAGCCTATCCTGAATTATTTGCAAAAACGATACAAGGCATTCCATTGGGACGTTTTGCCGACCCTATGCAAGACATCGGAAGAGTCGCGGTTTTCCTCGCGTCTGATGACGCCTCGTATGTAACAGGTGAGACCATCACGCTTCAGGGTGGCTCCGGATTGAGACCGTAATTACTTAATAAAAAGGCGAATCACAACAATTCGCCTTCTTTTTTTACCATCATATCATTAAATCTACGAGCACCATGGCAGTCATCGCCTCGACTATCGGTATCACACGAGGCACGACACAGACATCGTGCCGACCTTCAACGTCGTATATAATCTCATTACCATCAACGTCAACGGTTTGCTGCGGGCGCATCAACGTCGGTATTGGTTTGAACGCTACATTAAAATACACCTTCTCACCATTTGTTATTCCGCCTTGTATCCCGCCCGAATGATTTGTCTTACATCGAATCTTGCCATTGTCGTTAATAAAGGCATCATTGCATTCGGATCCACGCATGGAAGCCGCACGGAAACCGTCGCCATATTCGAAGCCCTTAACCGCATTGATACTGAACATAGCCTGAGCTAAAAGCGACTGTAATTTTCTGAAATATGGTGATCCTATTCCTGCCGGCAACCCGTCGACCTCAACTCTTATCGATGCACCTACGGTATCGTTTTCTTGTTTTATTTTAAGCAGTATGTCTTTAATCTGATCATACGAGAAAGATTCACTCTTCTCCTCTCCTATTTGAGTTACAAAAGAATTGATCGCAACATTATGTTTCTGAAGTATTTGTTTCGCTATAGCACCTGCTACGACACATGGCAACAATGCACGTGCTGACGATCTGCCACCACCTCTATGGTCGCGTATTCCATATTTTTGTTGATATGTAAAATCGGAATGTGAAGGACGCAACACTCTTCTAAGATCGTCATAATCTGACGAACGCGCATCATCATTTTTAAAGACGAATGCTATGGGAGTACCTAAAGTCTTACCTTCGAAGATTCCTGATAGAAAGATAATCTCATCCGACTCTTTTCTTTGTGAACCGAACGAATATGTTCCTGGTTTTCTTCTTTTCAGTTCTTCATCAATTTTATCAAAATCTATTAATAATCCGGGAGTACATCCATCAATAACGCCACCTATGGCTGTTCCGTGTGATTCTCCGAATGTCGTAAGACAGAAATTCTTTCCAAAGGTATTAGCACACATTTCAAAAAAAAAGCTGTACCATATTTAGTACAGCTTTCATAATAAATATTTACTGCTCGTTAAGTATTTTCAATTTTGTTTCCAAGACCTTGACATCATTCTTGGCTCTGTTGATCTTCTTCTCATATTCCGCTCTCATCAATTCTGATTGTTTGCTGTTTGAGAAGAATCCGATATTGTTTTCCAAGACCGTAATCTCTTCACGTAACTTAGTGATTTTGTTTGTCAAGATATTACGTTCTCTTCTCACCTTATCGCGTGAATCAGGATTATCTTTCATGTTTTCTACCATATTACGATATTCGGCGGTAGAGATTTCATTCTGAGTTATCTTCATCTTTTCGAACAAAGCGTCAATAGACTTACGATATTCATCTTGAAGCGAGTCTTTATGTCTCATAGGAACGAAACCTATTGACATCCATTCTCTTTGGAAAGCTTTTATCGTTTCCATATTTTCATTTCTGTTAGTTGTGATCTCGTAAGCCTTAATACGTTCGAGGAGTTCTCTCTTGAGGCGGAGGTTTTCTTCTTCAACACCTTTAACTCCACTGAAATGTTCTGATTTATTCAAGAAGAAAGCGTCGCAAGCAGAACGGAATCTTTTCCATATCTTATCTGAATGACGTTTTGGCACCGGACCTATCTTCTTCCATTCTTCTTGTAATTTCTTTATAGCATCTGTAGCTTTTTTCCATTCAGTACTTTCAGCGTATGCTTCTGCTTCAATACAAAGCTGAAGTTTTCTGTTATAGTTATCTATTTGCTGTTCTTTTAATTTGCTGAAGAATTCCTTCTTGCCGACAAAGAATGCGTCCATTGAAACCTTGAAACGATTCCATACTTCGTCGTTCTGTTTCTTTTGTGCAGAACCTACCGACTTCCACAACTTGAAGAGTTCGTTAACTTCAACAGATTTCTTTTGCCAAGCACTAATGCTATTGATATTCTCGCTCATAAGTTCTTCTATCTTCTCACAGATAGCGACCTTAGCGTCATAATTAGCCTGTTGTTCGTCTTGGATTTTTGAATAATGGTCACGACGTATCTGATTGATTTTGTCGGTCGCGGTCTTAAAACGATCCCATATTTCGTCTCTCTTTTCTTGTGGCACCGGACCTATCTCTTTCCATTCATCGTGGTATTTCTGCAAGAGTTTAAACGATTTGATGATAGATGTTTCAAGAAGAAGTTCCTCTGTCTTCTCACACAACTCGATCTTAGCTTCTAAATTCTTCTTAAGATCTAAGTCACGCAACTCACGATTAATCTTAACTTTATCGAAGAATTTCTCGATAAGGAAATGATAGTTATTCCATAAGTTTGTGATTTCCGCAGCAGGCACCTGACCTATTTCTTTCCATTTATCTTGAAGAGCACGGAATTCGTCGTAGGTCTTTTTCAATGTCTCCTCTGAATTGATAAGCTGTTTCAGTTCTTCGAGGATAGCATTCTTTTGCTGGAGGTTAAGTTGTTTCTGTTCTTCAAGCGATTCGTTATATTTATTCTTATTTTCCTTAAAGATATTGAAAGCCGACTTGAAACGAATCTCAAGAGGATCTTCTACGTGTTCATAGTTTTCTTTTTCGCCACCATCCAAGATAAATTGCTCCATCTCACGTTCTCTGTCCTCTTTGCTTAACTTCAAAAAGTTAAATTTAATAGCAGCTACTTTATCTTTAATTTTGACAACGTCCGTATCTTGCACTGTCTCTTCTAAGATTTCTACTAATTCCAATTTATTGAGAGTAGAGAAATCATATTCTGTTTCAACATCTTCATTTTCTTCATCATCAGAAACAATATCGATATTTTCAAGTGCGACATCCATATCTTGCGATCCCTCAACTATTGTTTCTTTTTCTTCAACAGTTTGTTTATCATCTGTCCCTTTAACTTCATTTTGGGCAGTGTCAGGCAAAATGTTAGGCTCATCGAGCTTCACAAATTCATTACGTTCGTTAGTATTCATATTCATTAAATTTTAATTCTCCATCTCATACGAGATTTCGATTGGTGTTGATAACTAAAAGATTGTACTTGTAACATCAGCGATTCATGTCCCACACAATCTCAATATTTGATTTTGCAAAGATAAAAATTATTTGACGTAAAATCAAACAAATTAATCTAAAAAAAATTGATATAATTCTTTAAACAAGTGATAAATTCGCAATGGTTATTAACCTCTTTTATTTAACGTAATCTATCAACAGACTTTATCAACTCTATATCCTTCTTAATCCAACGCATTGCTAAAACTGACAATACCATATTAATTAATGGTATATATGTTCCAAATGAGTAGCTGAGTGTCTCGATAGCCAATGTCTTTTGAATGTTTGACGAATAATATAAGAAAATCAATCCGCATAAGATTGCGTTCAAAAAAGTATTCAATGACGATAATTTTAATTGAAGTTCGCGCTTCTTATATAAAAATATTGTAATGAAAGGCAAAACTACAATTAATAAAGTAAGTATCAAAAGAGGTAAACCATACATACCGGAGAAATACTGCGCGTCAATTTGATTTTGTACGCCATAGATTGTAAGTTTCATCAAATCAGATTCATATCCGAAAGTGGCAATAGGAGCGAAAAATAATGTTCCTGCGAAAATCGTTGCCAAAAACAAAAAAACAGTTTGAATTCTTTGTATCATAATTATAGAATTATTTTTTTGCAAAGATAATGATTAGATATTTACAAAAAAATATTTTTTATTTTTTTTAAAAACATTTGTACGTTCAATAAAATATAGTATATTTGCAAATCTTTTTGAACAAAAAACAAAATAACTTGTTCTAAAAAATAGAGTTGGTTCCATCTCTATAAATTCAAATTAAGTTCCTTCATCAAAATCATAAATAAAAGGGAAAATCTATGTACGACATCTATGAACTAAACGAAAAGTCGTTAATTGAACTAAAAGAGATTGCTCTGAAGTTAGGCATGACAAGCGTCAATGCTCCTAAGGAAGAGTTGATTTATGGTATTATTGATATACAAGCTGCCAATCCTGAAATCGCCAAAAGCATCAAGGGCAGCGAGATTAGCGAACAACAACCTAAGAAAAGAGGACGTAAAGTGGCGACATCGAGACCTGACAAAAAAGAAAATGCTGGTATAGTAGGTAATACTGAAAAAAACAAAACAGCGCAGGAATCTAATCAGGAAAATGAAGAATTGGATAGCGACGCCAAACCGAAACGTGAAAAACGTCCAAGAATAGGAAGAAAGACAGAAGCGACAGACACTGCAAATAACAATGAAACCGACAATATTCACCAAACCAATCTCACAAAAAAAGAGGAGATAACAGGTGACGATATGGCAACAGCCGAGTCAGAAAACAACAACAGCATATCATACAGAACAGAAGATCAACCTTCACAACAGCCGATCAAGCCAAAAAGAGGAAGAAAAAGCAAAGCTGAAATCAAAGCAGCTGAAGAAGCAATGGCAGGTTCTAACGTTATTTCTTCGGAAGACGATTCCATCGTCAAGGAAGATATTGAAGTTGTCGAGAGTGTTTCTGTAGTTGAAGAAAAAGAAGCTGTTTATGAAACAGCTAATAAGTATAGTCATAACACACACAACCACCCGCAGGAAGACAACCGCCGCTTCAAGAAAGAAGATATAGTATCAGAGTTCGACGCTGTTGTCAACGCTGAAGGCGTCTTGGAAATAATGCCGGATGGATACGGATTCCTACGTTCGTCCGACTACAACTACCTTAACTCTCCAGACGACATCTACGTCTCACAATCTCAAATTAAATTATTCGGACTTAAGACTGGCGACAGCATACAGGGCATCATCCGTCCGCCAAAAATCGGAGAAAAATATTTCCCTCTCATTAAGGTCAATAAAATCAATGGTCTGACGCCAGAACAAGTGCGCGACCGTATACCGTTTGATTTTCTCACTCCACTTTTCCCTACAGAGAAATTCAACATCACCGGACATAAGGGAAGTACAATATCGACGAGAATCATGGATCTCTTCGCTCCTATCGGCAAAGGACAACGTGGTCTCATTGTGGCACAACCTAAAACAGGTAAGACCGTTTTGTTGAAGGAAGTCGCTAACGCCATCGCCGCAAATCATCCTGAAGTATACCTTATCATATTGTTAATTGACGAACGTCCGGAAGAAGTCACGGATATGGCACGCAGCGTTAATGCAGAAGTCATTTCTTCAACATTCGACGAGCCTGCCGAAAAACACGTCAAGATCGCCAACATTGTTTTGGAAAAAGCAAAACGTATGACAGAATGCGGTCACGACGTCGTCATCCTCCTTGACTCAATTACTCGTTTGGCTCGTGCATATAACACCGTATCACCAGCTTCCGGAAAAGTATTGTCGGGTGGTGTCGAGGCTAACGCACTACAAAAGCCAAAACGATTCTTCGGTGCCGCACGTAACATAGAAAACGGAGGTTCTTTAACAATACTTGCGACAGCATTGATCGACACTGGATCTAAGATGGACGAGGTTATCTTCGAAGAGTTTAAAGGAACAGGTAATATGGAGTTACAACTCGACCGCCGACTTTCAAACAAACGCATCTACCCTGCCATCGACATTGTCGCATCAGGAACACGTCGAGACGACTTATTGGTTGACGAACGTACGTTAGCTAGAGTTTGGGCGTTACGCAACCATTTCGCCGACATGACTCCAGTAGAAGCCATGGAATTCCTAAAAGACAGAATATCCAAAACAGTATCGAACGACGAGTTCTTAGCTACAATAGATAAATAACAGGTCTGATTATAAAACATAAAAATGAAAGTCAAGTGATGTAAAAAGCAAACAGCATCACTTGACTTTTTTATGTGTGCCAATATTGTTTGGATGAAAATAAAAAGCCGTCAGAGTTACTTTACAAATGTATAAAAAATTTATACCATATAGTTGTAGGTATTTTGTTTTTTGAAAAAAAACTCGTATAAAATTACCAAATATGGTAATTATTATTATCTTTGCACTCGAGAAACGAATACCATTATTATATGAAAATAACATTTAAAGATAAAGCCTTATCTGACTTATATGAGAACGGTAAAACCAATAATCGCAAATATAAGAAAATATGCAGAAATATAAGGCTGGTTGAAGGTTATCAAAGAGCTGTCTCTATAATGTATAGTATAGAATCGACGGAAGAACTTAAATATTTTAGTTTTCTACATTATGAAAAACTGAAATATCAAAAAGAAGCCAAAAGTTCGGTACGGATTGTAAACGGAATGGTGGAACGTTTGTTATTTAAAGAGACAGATGGCGGAATTGAAGTTGAACTTTTAGAAATAGACAGCACTCATTATGGCAACAAATAATAATAGATTAACATCCAATAGAGCTATTCATCCAGGAGAAATCCTGCGTGAAGAATTGAAGGAACGCGGTATAAAACAAAAAGATTTCGCTAAGGCTATTGGTTGGCAAGCGACACACCTTAATGAATTCATAAAAGGCAAACGTAATCTGAACGAAGATTTAGCAATGAGGTTGGAATCACAGCTTGGCATTCCATTCAAGACTTGGATGAGCTTGCATAGCGGATATATTTATGAATGTAAGGCTTTGGAGAAGAATGCTGATTATAAGATGATATCAAACAAACTTGAACCATCAAAACCTGTACATCCTGGAGAAGTGCTAAGAGAAGAATTAGAAAACAGAGGCATCTCACAAAAGAAATTCTCTGAACAAATTGGTATTCCGTACAAAAACCTAAACGACATCCTAAATTGTCGCAAACCAATTACAGAAAATACTGCATTGCTACTTGAAGCAGCTTTAGGAATACCTGCTCATATATTAATAGGCCTGCAGACAGATTATAATATGCAGGTTATCAAGCAAGACCCTTCTTTTCTTGAACGTCTCGCCAACATCAGAAAAATGGCAGCAATGCTATGAGTATAGTTCCCAAAACCATTAGTGTTATTTCACGTAGATTTACTTTATAAAAACAAAATTGTCGATAGACATCCATCCAAACATCTTGAAATGCAATGTTATAAAAGCACAGCACGCACCAAAGATTAGAGTGATAATATGAAAGAAGATGTTTGACATTTTAGGGGATTTCTATAAATTGCTTTTCGAAAGTTTTTTTATCTGTTATTGTATAATAATTCAAAACGTGGAATTAATAGAAATCCCCTTAATTATAAGCGTATAATAAAATTGGTTTATCTGATTGTTTTTTAATGTTTTCTATGTGTTTCATCATAGAATTTGACACCGCAAAACAACCTTTGCTGACAGGCAGACATGGTAAAGGAAATGTCTCGAATTCCGGGTTTCCGTTATGTATAAGAATTCCTCTTTCTTTAGCATTTGAATTTGTAGAATCAAGTCCGAACAAATCATAACCTTTTCCAAACTTAAGATTCTTCATTTTCCTTAATCTTCCCACTTCGTATTTGCCTAAACTAGAATAGTAACTACCATTTTCATTACTGAATTTAGTTTTGAAAATATTATAGTTTCTGCCAAGTCCATGTGCACACAGACTTTTATGTATGATTTTATTCTCTTTAAAACTATAAACATAAAACCTTTTTATTCCAGAAGGCTTGGAAAAATCCGTCAATAAACAATATTCCGTACTATATCCTTCATCCTTGCAATAATCATATATTTCAGAAATATCAGAAGGCACATCATTAGGAATGAAGAGTTTTATTACAAAAACAGTAATAAACAAGCAACATAAAGCAATTAAGAACTTTTTCATGATAAGAATATTCGATGGAATGTGTTTTTAAAGATAACTATTGAAGTTTGATTATATTGTTTGGAGATTTAATTATTCAATACTTTAGTAGGCGATGAAGAATGAGGTTCTGAATCATACAAATTAAGTGTAAATCTAATAATTGATTTACAAAAAAATGTATCTTTGTAGTCGAAAAAACCGTCACAATGTGACATAAATTCCGAATAGAATTTGCAATGCTGTTGTTTATGTAAATAGGGGAAATAGAAAAGCCAACTTACAGAAGAAGTAGGTCGGCTTTTGAATGATAATAGGAGGATTACATATAACCATGCTAAAATTTAATCGTAAATAATTGCCATCTTCCATTTTCATAATTTAACTGTATTACAGCTTTCCCGCTTATTATATTCCCGTAATAATCTACATTCCACTTTATTCCGCCACCACTCCATGTATATCCGCTATTATTCCATCCGTTATGAACATATCCTCCATTACCAAAATATATATGTGTAATATTGTCATTTTTTATACGAACTTCAAGTGTGTATATTTCGTAATTTGTTGAATTGCTTTGATATTCTACCGTGAGTTCGTATAAACCATCATCAAGAATTACTTGTCCTAAATTTCTTTGAGTAACGCTATGCACAGGTGTGTGCGAAACAAATGGAGGATTGTACGATTGCGCTTTACTGAAAATAAAGACAGACATAACAAAATTACAAGGAAAAACAAATTCTTTTTCATATCATCTTTTATTAAATTATTTTTTATTAACTCATAAATTTCGTAAATACTTTCTCCTATCTCTTTTTGATTGTTAGGATATGAATCTATATATTCTTCTAACAAATCGATGTCTCTCAGAGATTTATAGCGAGTTGAAAACATTTAGGCTGCTTTAATATAAGTCTGAATACGATTCTGGCATTCTTTTAACTGTTCAATAAAATTCCTTCTCTTTTGAACATGTCCTTTTAATTCACTATTCTCTCTCTGAAGTTTATCCAATTCTGAGCAAAGTCGAGCGTATTCAGCATTCTTCTCATCTGACCTATATTTTTCTTTAATTTGTACTTTCTCCGAATCATTACTGCAAGAAGCTTGTAATTTTTTGATATTTTCTTCATGAGGAATAATTTGTTTTTTTAGATTTTCAATAGATTCTTCAAGTTTTTCAGATTTTAAACAATCTTTATTGATTTTAGCAGCAATATCGGCTATTGTCCTTTCAATTTCAGGTGCCAAATTAATATTCAATGATTTGATTTCATCTATTGATGTTTGAATAGCAGGAAATATTTCTACCAATTCAGATAGTTGTTCAAGAAACATTAATGCTCCAGTAATTTTTTCTGCTTTAAATGCAATATCCATCTCATTCCAATAAACTTTATAATCTATTTTTTCATTCCAACTAATATTCCTTACGCTATAACACATTCCATTTATTAACGATTTATTACTATTATCCAAAAATCTTTTAATCTCTGTATTTGGGTGGCATGCAATATTTTTCAAGCCTAATACCATTTCATTAACTTCATTTATAATAAACTTCTTAATAAATACATCAGTATTAGTTGTTGCTAGATTAACAGATTCTACGACAAAATCAAAAGCGACATTCCAACTATCCCTTACTAAATCATATTGACGTGTATATCTCTTTAATTCAATAATGTTAGCATGATAATAATGTATCATAGCTGAATATGGCAATATTTCAATTCCTTTGTATTTCATACTAAGTAGAAAATAGGAACTATATCCATAGCCGAAATTGGTGTTAATAGATATTACAACATCCTCATTCACATTATAAGTATAGTTTGTAAAGCCAATCCTTTCAGATGATGACATTATTATTTCCGATTCATTAATGATTTTAGATTTTTCCAGTTTAAAATTATATCCATGAATATATTTTATACATCTGTTTAAAAAATCATATTTTAGTTCCTGTTTGTATTTTTGTATTTTATTTTCTAATTCATTATTTTGTAATTCTGAACCTTTCAATGTATCTAATTCCTTTTTTAACATAGATTCATATTCATCGTAAGTTAGATATTTTGGATATCCGATACCGCTAATATATGATGAAGAATAACTATGAGGCCAACACATATCAAAATAATCTTTTTTTGCAAATACTTTTACAAAACATTGTTGCATATCCAATATAGTCCTATTAGAGTTTTGCTCCATCTCCTTTAACCTGTCAATTATATCAATATAATTATTTGTTATTTCTCTTTTAGTAAATTTCAAAAGCCCATTATTCTGTTTTGAGATAACTGCTATATGATTTATGTTCATAACAACATTTTTTTCAAATGCTCTCACAATTCCCAGAAGAAAGCGGATTATAAAAAAGAAAGGTGTGGGAACTTATTGTTCTACCCTATTGATGAGGCTTCTCGCATTGCCCTTGCTGTCAGATAAAACAATAACCCACACCAGAGGATATGTAGGAAGCCACTAAGGGCTGTACATACCAATGATGTGGTGCCATCGTCACCATCTTCACAGCTTAGAAATTTTGCGAGAATTTCATCAAAGAAGATAATTTCAATAACACCTTTTTCCTCCACCGTGGAGGTCGAGTGCAAATGTAGAAAAAGTTTTCTATATAATGTAAGATGTTGAAAAAATATTTTTATTAGAATTGTAGAAAAAAACTTGCAGGTTATAAAATTATATCCTATATTTGCAGCGTAATTAAAAATCAAAGTTTATGTCGGAAATATTTAGAATATTCGGAATGAGGTTTTTCTTCTATTCACGTGAACACGAGCCTATGCATGTTCACGTAAAAAATGCAAATGGGAAAGCAAAGTTTATAATTCATCCTGATAAGATTGAATTGGTTGAAAGCAAAGGTATGAAACCTAATGACTTAAAGATGGCAGAAGCAATATTGGAAGAAAACAAAGAGGTGGCTATTTTAGAATGGAATAAGCATTTTGGCAACAAACGATGAAAATGTTTGATATTTGAATACTTAAATATAACTACAATGATAATCACTAAGATTTGGTTTGAAGAGAACCGCATTTATGGTTTGACAGATGACGGTCGTACTTTATGGCAGTCGCTGCTATACTACAAGCGGCTTATGTATGCCACAAATGAGGAACGTAACAAATACATAATGTCAGATGAGGGTATCCATTGGGAAGAACTTGATGAAGACGTGTCTTTTGAGAGTTTTGAATATGACGATCCTGAGCCTGTAGGAATATCAAAATTCTTCCTTTCTCATCCGGAGATAAACGCTTCTGCCATAGCTCGTAGGTTAGGAATACAACAGAGTCTCATCGCTGCGTATATAAGTGGTAATAAAAAACCAAGTAAAGAGCGTGAAGATTTAATAATGAACGAAATCAGGAAGTTGGGAGAAGAGCTGATGAATGTGGAGTGGTAATCCTTTTACTGCTCCACTATGTTTTCGGACTGCACTGGACAGTATCATTTCAACCATGATTTTTGGCAAATAAAAAAGGAGTCACAATTTCTGTAACTCCTTGATTTTCTCTGTCGGGGTAGCAGGATTCGAACCTGCGACCCCCTGCTCCCAAAGCAGGTGCGCTAGCCGGACTGCGCTATGCCCCGATTACAAAACCACTCCACTTTTTTATTTGTCGGGGTAGCAGGATTCGAACCTGCGACCCCCTGCTCCCAAAGCAGGTGCGCTAGCCGGACTGCGCTATGCCCCGATAAACTCGGCGGAGAGGGGGGGATTCGAACCCCCGGTAGCCTTTGGGACTACGACAGTTTAGCAAACTGTTGGTTTCAGCCACTCACCCACCTCTCCGTGCGTCGTGGTTTTGCGAGTGCAAAGGTAAATATTTTTTTTATTCATACAACATTTTTTCAAAAAAAAATTCAAATCTTTTTTCTCATCGTATGGTTTTATTCAATATCTTTGCATATCAATAATTTAGTTATGAACAAACACTTTAAACACATTATCTATTCCATGATATTTGCTTTGATAGCATACTCATGTTCCTCAAAAAAAGAATTTTCCACCGACATTAATGACGACAATAGATCCGTCAACCATCAAATAACAGAATTTCACAACACCAATATCAAACCTAAAAATGTAATTCTGATGATAGGTGACGGTATGAGCACTCCTCAAATATATGCAGCGATGTTAGCCTCCGACTCCCCTACTTCATTCGAAAAATTTCCATTCACGGGATTAGTGAAGACAAATTCCAAATCACATAAGATAACAGATTCTGCAGCTGGTGGTACAGCCATAGCGACAGGACATAAAACAAACAACGGCATGATCGGAATGGACGCCGACAGTATCGCTGTTCCAAGCATGTTGGAAATGTTTTCCGACAAAGGGATGAAAACAGGTTTGGTTGTAACTTCATATATAACACACGCCACACCCGCCGCTTTCGTCGCAAAGAACATAAACAGAAACAATTACGAGGACATCGCCTTAGACTTCGCACAGTGCGACAAGGTAGATCTGCTGATAGGTGGAGGAAGGAAACATTTCACTGATAGAGAAGACGGAAGAAATCTCATCGATGAAATGAGAGACAGCGGCTGGAGCTATTATGACACATTAAGTAACGATATAAATAGAAGCGAAAAAATTATGATTCTCGCCGCCGAAAAACATCTCCCTATATATTCTGAACGTAAATCATTTCTACCTGACGCCGTATCATTTGCCTTAGAAAACCTCAAAAACGACAACGGTTTTTTCCTTATGATAGAAGGTTCTCAGATAGACTTTGCCGGCCACGACAAGGATTCAACTTATCTTGTGAATGAAATGTTAGATTTTAACGCCACTATTAATAATGTATTAGATTTCGCAGAAAAAAATCCTAACACACTTGTTATAGTGACAGCAGATCATGAAACAGGAGGACTAACAATCATTGATCCTAATGAATCATATTCTCGTTGTGACTTTAATTTCTCTACAGGCAGCCACTCCCCTCTTTTGGTACCAATTTTTGCCATCGGACCTGGCAGTGAGAATTTCACAGGCATAATGGATAATACGGATATAATAAAGAAAATCATAAAGATAAGTGAATAAATAAAATATAAACAAAAAAATAAAATAATATTCCGTTAATTAAAATATTATCTTAACTTTGCAGAGGTTATAGGAGATATTTACAAACATATTTTAATCAAGAGAATGTTATTTTATTGACTTATGAAAATTTTTGTTGCAAAACTTGGGTTTAATACTAAAGCGGAAGATTTATTCGCATTATTCAGTAAATTCGGTAAAGTGGAATCTACAAAAGTGATAATGGACAGGGAAACAAAACGCTCCAAATGTTACGGATTTGTGGAAATGCCCAATGATAATGAAGCATACGTTGCTGTTGTTGAACTTAACAATTCTATCTTTCAAGGTAGTACTTTAGATGTAAGGAAATCAAGAATACAGCAGCCTGTATACACAATTTAACATCCTTATCTATTGATTTATAGCAATATATAAAATTATTAAAAAAAATTATCATTTACACGCATTTGAACGAAAAAAATTGTATCTTTGCAAACGCAAAAGCGATGGTTCGGTAGCTCAGCTGGATAGAGCAACAGCCTTCTAAGCTGTGGGTCTTGGGTTCGAATCCCAACCGGATCACAAAATCGAACGAGACTGACTTAACAAGGTCAGTCTTTTTTTTTAAAACATTCATTGATATGGAACTTAACATCTCATATTGCTCCGACAAGTACCAATATACCATGGGAAAGTCCTTCTACGAAAGTGGAATGAAAGACAAACGTGCCGTCTTTAATCTTTTCTACAGAAAAGCACCAGATACAAACAACTGGGCTGTGGTTAGTGGAATCACCGAGGTCTTAGAAGTCATTAAGGGTTTAAACTGTGGCGATGAGAAATTCTTTGAGAAATTCCTCCCAGGCGACGATTACAAAGAAGTTCGCCAATATTTCGCGAAGATGAAATTCACAGGTAATGTCTATGCCATGCGTGAAGGCGAGATAGCATTCCCGACACAGCCGATAATAACCATAGAAGCTCCTATCATAGAAGGTCAAGTGCTTGAGACTCCCCTACTATCTGTGATGAATCATCAGATGGCAGTAGCTACCAAAGCATCACGCGTGACAAGAAGCACAACAAAACCCGTCAGCGAATTTGGCAGCCGTCGCGCTCACGGACCATGGGCAGCAATTCATGGAGGTAAAGCCGCTTTCATAGGTGGATGCGCAAACACTTCCAACATCATATCCGGAATCAACTTTGGAATGGCTTCAACTGGTACGATGGCTCACAGTTACGTGACATCATTCGGATGTAGCATAAAAGGTGAATACCAGGCTTTCGACACATATATTAATACACACAAATCAGAAGTCGTCATCCTCCTCATTGACACCTACGACACACTAAGATGCGGTATAAAAAACGCTATAAAAGCTTTCAAAAATAACGGCATCGATGATAATTATCCTTACGGTTACGGAGTTCGTTTAGACAGCGGCGACTTGACTTACCTATCTAAGAAATGTCGCGAAATGCTTGATGAAGCTGGATTAAAGAAATGTAAGATTTTTGCCACCAACGCATTAGACGAATATATCATCACAGAATTGGAACGCCAAGGTTGCATGGTCGACTCTTACGGTGTTGGCGACGCGATAGCCACAAGCAAACACAATCCTTGTTTCGGCAATGTATTCAAACTCGTACAAGTTGATAATATGCCCGTATTGAAACGTTCTGAAGAAACAGTAAAACTCATAAATCCGGGATTCCAAATCACATACAGAATCATCCAAAACGGGAAGTTCAAGGTCGATGTAACTTGTCTGCGTGGTGACGATTTATCCAAAGCCATCGAATCTAACAAGACGATTACCGTACGTGACGAACGCGACAGATTCAAGTCAATGACATTCGAAGAAGGGAAATACGAGTTTAGAACCTTACAACAACAAATCGTCAAAGACGGAGAAATAGTATATAATGATGTGACGATACAAGAAAAGCAAGATTATTATAAAGATAACCTTGCTCATCTTGATGACACTCAGAAACGTCTCATCAATCCACACTATTACAAATGCGACATTTCAGACGCTCTCTATGATCTGAAATACAACCTCATCAAAAACTTAGTCGAAGAAATCGAGAATTTTGAGATATAAGTCCCCTCCAATTAGTTCGATAATCTTTCGATTAGAGCGTCACGATAGCTGGCACCGACAGGGATTTTATTTCCAGCTACCGTGACGTTTATTTTGTCGATGTCTTCAATATTCTTAATGGATACGATATATGATTTATGCGTACGCACGAATTTATCTTTTGGCAATGTTTCCTCTAAATTTCTTAAAGAATATAAAGCCGTAATACGCTTAGTCTTTGTATGGAAGGTAACATATTCATGTTGTCCTTCAATGAAAAGCAGATCGTCAAAATTCACCTTATACAATTTATAGTCTGCCTTCACCATCATATAATCGTTGGCAGCATCGTTTGGAGTTTCAGAGGTATTATAATTTATAGCCTTATTAATAGCCTGTACAAACCTCGCATAGTCAAAAGGTTTCAAGAGATAATCGACAACGCCAAGAGTAAAAGCGTCGACGGCGTACTCAGAATAAGCCGTAGTTAAGATCACTGCAGGTTTATTGTTAATTAATCTTAACATTTCCATACCAGAGATGTCTGGCATCTGAATGTCGAGCAAAAGTATATCTATCTGTTCATTGTTCAACACTTCCATCGCCTTAGTAGCATCAGCGCATGTATCAACAAGATTTAAGTAATCAAGTTTCGACACATACTCGGTCAGAAGTTTTCTCGCAAGAAATTCGTCATCGACTATAAGAACATTACACTTTCTTTTCATTATATTTATCTCCTATTTTAATTGTTGCTATATAATTGTTATCTTCTTGTTTTACATCAAAAGAATAATTACCACCGTAATACAGTTCCAACCTTTTCCTTACGTTATCCAAACCTATCCCCGACTGCGGCTTCTTATTAGGATCAGCTATTGACACTGACATTCCTTTTATCGAATTACGGGCGATAAATATCAGGTCATTATTCTCCTGAAGCAAATAAAAATGAACAAAACCGTTAGGGTCGCACTCTAATCTGCTGTGCTTGAAACTATTCTCAACGAGAGGCTGAAGCATCATCGGAGGAATCTTAAAGTCGTAATTTTTAATATTCTTCTCAAAAATTATATTCGATTTGTTTTCCATGCTCATTTGTTGAAAGTCGATAAAAGCGTCAATATACTTCACTTCTTTGTCGAGAGAGATATGATCAACCTGACAGTCGACCATGACGTAACGCAACATATCCGAGAGTTTAAGTACACTCTGAGGTGCGTTTTCATCTCTTGTATAAACGAGGGAGTAGATATTATTCAATGCGTTAAAAAGAAAATGAGGTGCAATCTGTGATTTAAGGAAACGTAACTCCATATCAAGTTTCTCACTCTTGAGGTCGTCTTTGATTTTCTGGTTATCTTTTTCAGCACGTTGTAAGACTGAAATGACAGATACACTAACCGTTGCTGTAAAAAGTACAACACGTATTAACAGAGGTATGAAGAAAGTATTGAACCCGTCAAGCTGCGGTGTAGATATAGAGATGTGTTTACTCATTATTATCAGCATAAATGATTCGAAATATGTAGTCAATGAGGCCATTATAATAATGAGCATAAACGTTATCAAATAAAAAGAGACATGACAGCCCTTCAGTAACAGTCTCACTATGTATTTAGACTCTATATAACATGCTAATATAAGACTTGTTGTCAACAACAAAGAATGCAGGAACGATACTTTCCAACTTGACCAAAAAGAAAGAAAGAAAAAGAGAAAAATCACAAGCCACGCAATTATGGTCCGTCTTTTACCATTCACGAAATCAGTTGATTTTAAGATTCCTTTCATACAATTAAATTTTCCGGCAAAGATATGACAACTTAATATGCTTTGAAAATAAAATCAACGAAGAAATGAAATATTTCAATTTATAGCGATTTCTACAAATTGCTTTATGAGGTCATGATTAATATCTGCTTCCTCTAAACACTGCCAAAATGGTAACCAATACGGTATATATTTCTAAACGTCCAACAAGCATCAATATCGACATCGTCCATTTTCCCATATCAGAGACTTCTGAGAACGAGAATGCAGGACCAGTTCTGCCGACACCAGGTCCGCTGTTTCCAAGTGCTGAGATGCAATTGAACATAGCCTCTTCCAACGGGCTGCCGCTGATAATAAACAGCAATACACCTAATACATAAAGCAAAAGAAATATTATAAGAAAGTTAACCACTCTTCTCGTCTTTTCCTCATCTATTACTTCATTAGAAACCTTCACACTAAATAACGCATTAGGATGAAGCAGACGTCTAAAGATATTGTTGATTGATTTTATTGCGATTACCTCTCGTATAATCTTGATTCCTCCACTTGTTGAGCCTGCACATGCGCCACTCGCCATCATGATGAAAGTCGGTATCAAGAAAAGTCCTCCCCATAAATCATAATCGTAATTTGTCGCTTGATAACATGTCGATGTTATTATTGAAGTGACATGGAACAAGGCTGTTCTGAATCTGTTCTCAAAACCTACAGGGAAAGAATCTTCATTTGTCAGGACGGTGTCCAACTTCGGCGCCACGTAAAACAAACCAATAATAATCGTCATCATAAGAAATACAGATCCGATATACCATCGTAATTCTTCGTTATTTCTGAACAACTTACCCTCACCGGTTATAAGCAAATAATAAAGTGAGAAGTTGATACCTGATGCGAACATGAAAAATGACGCCACATACTCTATGTAAGGTGAGTTATAAAAACTGATGCTCGCCTGATGCGTACTAAAACCGCCGCTCGACATTGTCGTCATGGCATGACAAATAGCATCGAAGGTGTTCATCGGACCGAACCAATACATCAAGGCGCACAGAATTGTTAATATGACATATATACCTAAAAGCTTACGAGCCGTCATCATCATTTTAGGATGAAGTTTCTTCACTCCTATTCCCGACATCTCTGCCGAGAACATCATGACTTTGTTGGAATTACGATTTAATGCCGGCATAACAGCCAAGAACAAGACTATTATTCCTAAACCTCCCAACCATTGCATCATACTTCTCCAGAACAATATTCCGTGAGGTTGCTCGTCAATGTTATTTAACAATGTCGCACCGGTTGTTGTAAAACCTGACATAGCTTCAAAGAAAGCATCGGTGACAGTTGCAACCGTTCCGTTCAAAAGGAAAGGCAACATACCGAACAACGCGAACAAAACCCACGTTGTAGTAACTATGAAGAACGAATCCTTCACCTCGAAATTCTCTATATTCTGTTGATGATGTTTACCGGGGCTTCTTCCCGCTGAGATCATGATAAAACCAGAGATTGCAGTAATGATAGTCGACACCGTCAACGCCAAGACATCACCATCTCCACACCGATAAAAATAAAACAATGCTACCAATGATGCCATCAACATGAATGCTGCCTCGAACAACAAAATGAAACCTATAATCCTTATTTTCATACTACAAAATTTCCGCGGTAAAAATACGATTTTTTTTTAAGGAGACACCTATAAATCATTATGCAAAAAATCATTTTTTTTGAGATATTTCTTCATATAAATTGTTATATTTGTAAACTAATTTTTAACTTATATGAAAATAATATTATCGACTGATTTCAGCGAGGAAAACAAAGTGCTTCTTCCATACGCCATCGATTTCTTAAAAGATGCAGGCGGTGAAATCATAATATTTCATGCATATATGGACAATGTCTTTGTTGGCAGCAACAGCTATCCTGGCAATATGGATACCGACAACTATTTCACAACTGAGATCCTTGTGGAATTAGAGAAGAATTCACAACGTGTGATGCTCGAAAAAACAGAGTACCTTATCAACCTGATCAAAGAAGAAGGTGCCAACAACATTACGGTGCGCCCCGTTTTAGTCAGCGGCGATCCGGAAGACGAACTGATAGAATTGTCTAAAAAAGAAAAACCTGACCTTATACTGATGGGCACTCGTGGCAAAGGCGGAAAACGTTTCTTAGAAGGTAGCTTGGTTAAAAGCGTGATGACAAAATGCGATGTCCCAATGCTTTTCATTCCAAATAATTACAGCTGGAGAGAAAGCAAGGAGGTCGTATATGCTACCGACTTCAGCGAATATGACGTTGAAACCATCGACAGAATCTTTAATATCCTGAAGACTTATAAGCCTCATATACACGTCATTCATTTTGTTGAAAAACCAGACAACCAAGATGAGGCAATAAAGATGGAAGAATTAGAGCAAGCTTTCCTTGAAAAAGAATTTGAAGGCGAGATACATTTTCAATTAGTACATACCGACAACGCCCCGCAAGCTCTCAAGATCTTCTGCGAACGTAACGACGTAAGTCTTAGCTCATTCATAGCTTACCGCAAAGGCTTCTTCGACTTTATCTTCAAAGAAAAATTGGATAAAGACGCTTTCTTCAACCTTAATATCCCAATGCTCACATTCAAAGACATAGATTGATGAAAAAAATATTACTATTATTATTCGCTATTATCACGACTAACTCTTTCTCTCAAAACATTGACGATAAAATCAACAATAAGTCGGATAAAAAAAAATTTTTTAACGGTTATGACGGTGGTATGATGCTTCATGCCGGTTACGTCAAGACTAATGTCACGCCTTTAGATTACTACGCCGAAGGCATAACTAAAGGTATCGGAGGCGCAATAAGATTCCATATTGGAAATCATTATCGTATCGGAACTGAAGGATACGTATCGACATTAAATTTGATGAATAACGGAAGTTATATGAAAACTTTCTGGGCCGGATTACTTAACGACTTTTATTGGAAATTCGGAAAGTTCATGCCATACGCCGGATTGACAGTCGGAGGCGGAGCACTAACAGATTGTTTTATCTTTGAGGGAGACAACCACGACTGGAATCCTGAAAAAGAAGTCGTAATAAACAAAAAACCATTCATCGCAATCGACCCAATAATAGGATGTGACTATTGTCTCTCCGACGCGATGCATATCACCATAAAATTCGACTGCTTATTTGGATTAGGCGGTGATGATTTGTATATGCCCACGGGACCAAGAGCTTACATCGGATTTATCTTCTTCCACTGATCTGTGTTATTCTTTCTTGACAAACAACGTTATCTTGCCATTGTCTGAATGATAATCCAACTCTTCGAAGACGTATTTCCAGGCATCCTTCTCCTTTTTATAGACCTCATTTTCAACGATTACATAATCATAATCGAAAGTCATAGCCGTATCTACCAAATCCTTATCATATTTCATTACTGTAAACCCTTTTCTATTCATTAGAATAAAGGGGGTATTCTGAGGATACGCCCACAAGGTCAATATCTTAGAGTCTTTAGAAACTCCTACTGAATCAAGGAATTTTTCTGAATTACGATAATTTCTGATTGTTCTTTCAGATGCTGCGCCCCAATAATTTCTACGTCTCAACTTCTGTGTTTCATTAATATCTTTTAACATTACTGAAACAAAAATAGCAGATATTGATAAAAAGACAATTCCGTACTTGTAGTTATTTATCTTAGGTAAAACATTGAGCAACATTATCAGAAGCAACAATACAGGTAAAAAATATGTATCAATAAAATAATAATCATGATTCGGAAACTGTTTCGCCATAGCAAACGTAAATAATAAATATCCCAAAAATGTAACCACAAGAAAAATCCACAACGGCAACGGTTTGTTTTCATCCGATTCTATTCTCTTACCTAATTTTATCTTTTTCCATATAGAGAAACATAGTGCAGAAAGAGTGACAATTACAAATAATTGATAATGAACCTTTCTAAAATAGTGATATTGCCAATTATCTTTTGTTTTTGTCATTATTGCCCAAAATTCACTCCAATCATCAGCAGGCATTAAATCTCCCAAGAAGAGTGTTCCGTTTTCAAAAGCAAGATGTCTGTTCCATAAATAATATGAGAAAAATACAACTATAGATATTATGACTGGAATAAGTTTGTCGAGGAGTTTTGTTTCTTTTCTTAAGATCCTTAAAAATTCGAATCCGAGCATAGCTACCCAAATAACGGCAAATGAAGTTCTCGTAAGAGTCGATAGTGTTATAAATAGTAACGACAAGGTAAAGTGTCTGATATTACCATCATTACACAGATATTTCAAATAAAAATACAAAGCAATTATCGCAAATGTCAGAGCTGGTATTCCAGGAATAAATCCATTAAAGTAATAAGCGTAAACAGGCGATGTCATCGCTACTGCTGTCACTAACAAAGATTTCAAGCTATCATCTGTTATAAGTAATGTCAACTTAAACAAATATAACATTCCGAGCATGGCGACTGTAAAAGTACATATTCTAAATATCCATGGTGAAGTATTACCTGTGATTTTCATTATGATAGCGACTACATATTCCATTATAGGGAAATCTACAGAAGTAATTGTATTATCATGGGCATAAGTCCACCAGTTAGGAAATTGTTTATTGTAGATTAAAGTTTCCGGGTGAAATAAATCGAAGCCATTGTTTATGAATCCTATTGCCAAAGAATATCTGTCAGATTGCGACCATGCATGAATAAAAGAGGGGAATCCAGTCATATAAGGATATTGTATAAACAATCCTATCAGAACGATAAAAAACAATGCTATTACGGATGAATATCTGTTAAGCGAAATAGAAATATTTTTATCCATAATGGGTTTTGTTTAGCTGATATAAAAAAAGAAGCGACTTTATCAAGCCACTTCACTTCCGCGGAGAAAGAGGGATTCGAACCCCCGGTACATTGCTGTACAACGGTTTTCAAGACCGCCGCGATCGACCACTCTGCCATTTCTCCGCTGCAAAGATACAACTTTTTTCTTTTGATAATAATATTGACAAAAAATATTTTAAATATACTGCATGTTGTTATAAAACAATTATATATAATAAAAATTAAATTGCTAAATAATAATTACTTCGTTCAAGAAGTAAAAAAACAGAACTAATTTTACGACAAATAAACTCCATTTTTTATATTTGCAACTACAAAAAGACATATTTTTGCAAGCAATTTAGAGATAAAAGTCACATGAAAGAAATTAATCCAAAAGAAACAAAGCGTGCCGAAGCTTTCGAGTTATGGATGTCATCACCGATGCCAATGGTAACACTAACAAAAACATTCAACATCACACATCTCTGTAAAACCAGCAAGAAAAAAGGCATGAAACTAAATATGCTTTTATGTTGGTGTATCGGCAAAGCTGCAAGTCAAATCGAAGAGTTCAACTTACTTCCTGTAAAAGATAAACTATTTAAGTATGAAAAACTTGCAATCAATGTTATTGTCAACAACAAACGAGGAGGGATAAATTCATGCGACATCCCTTATAGCGACGACTTGGAACATTTCAATAGTAATTATATTTCATTAACTCAGAAAACATCAGACTCTTGCAAAAGCATCGAAGAAGAAGATTCTATGATTGTAGGGACATCTGCCATGGTTGTAACAGAGCTCGACTGTATTGTAAATCAATATACAGACAAGTTTTTAAATCCGATGGTAATGTGGGGAAAATATCGCAAGAAATGTTTCAAGACGCTCTTACCAATATCATTTCAATTTCATCATGTACAAATGGATGGCGGAGATGCAGCCCGTTTTTTAGAAACACTTCAAAGAGTTATAGTTGAAGTGTAAGTTTGTTATTCTTACAGTCTTTTAGGTGTGGATTATATTCAGACTGGAGAGTTCACAGGTGTTCATACTATTCATTCTCAAATCTTAAAGAAAATTTAATATAAAATAAAGCTACTGACCTATTGTTATCAGTAGCTTTATTCCTGAAGTCTGCGGAGAGAGAGGGATTCGAACCCTCGGACCGCTGATGCGGTCAACGGTTTTCGAGACCGCCCCATTCGACCACTCTGGCATCTCTCCCATGCCTTTATTTTAAAGAACAAAAGCGACTTATTAGCAGTCGCTTAATCTCCGCGGAGAAAGAGGGATTCGAACCCCCGGTACATTGCTGTACAACGGTTTTCAAGACCGCCGCGATCGACCACTCTGCCATTTCTCCGCTGCAAAGATACAATTTTTTTGTTTCTCACAAGACATTTTGAAAAAAAATTATTTTTTTCTTAAAAACACCAAATAAAAGCAGTATTTTTGTAAACGTAAAATGAAAAGAATATTTAAAAATATAATAATATTATCATTGATAATCACTGCTTTCAATTTATTATCATGCAGTGACGTATCTAAGTCATGCTGTGAAGAAATTCTTAATTTCTCATATACAGAAAGTGACTCAATAGTAAACTACAACATAGATTTAGCTGAAAGATGCTCCGAAAAATATCACAAACGTCCCGAATTCCTTCAAAAAATATCACAGATTTACTATTATGACGCAATAAACAACTATACTTCAAATGAACAATCAACAGTCGACCTTCTGCAACTAACAAAAAAATTATATCTCGCGTTAGAATACATGAACTCGTATATGAGTAGAATTGACGTGATAAAATCATACGATTATCAGTTCAGAGGTGAGATTTATGAAAGATTAGGCGACATATACAATGACATCAATTCTTTAAAACCAGCAGCAGAACTTTACGATAAAGCTCTCTCTGATTATAAATCAGCGGATAGTAATGAGAAATATCTGAATTCATTAATAAAAATAGGTAAACTTTACCAATACAATCACATTCCAAATATAGCCATGATATATTTCGAAATGGCTGAAGAAAACAAGGACATACCTCATAACATTTATCGAAAAATTATCGACAATAAGATTGTAACTTTATATGAATTAAATGATTACAAAAATGCAGATTCTATTTTCAAAAATCATTTCAACGTCAAGGTACAGAATCATGATTATCATTCAGCAGTCGGAACGAAGTATTTCTACGAAAGAAATTATAAAGAGGCTCTTCCCCATCTCAAATACTGCTTTGAAAATGGAAATATGCAAGAAAAACTCATAGTCTCAGAAAAACTTGCGGAAACTTATTTCAATCTCGATGACCACGATAATGAGATGATTTACATACAATATCAGGCAAAATATAACTCTATCGAAATAAGAAGAACGCCTCTTAAACTTGATTTGGAAAAGTTATTTGATACATATTATACTATTGTAATTAATGACAAGACTGTTGACAATAATAATAACATTGCTACAATTGTAATAATCTTAATAATCTCGTTAATTATCATATCACTGATAACAATCACATTTAGCAAAAGCAAGAAAAAAGATCAGGAAAAAATATCGACAGCCCAGAAAACAATAAGTGCAAATAATGAAATCATAGAGTCAAAAGACAAGATTATCAACGATATATCAAAGAAACTCACTGATATAGAGACTAATGAAAATTATGAAGAGGCTTATAAACGTTTTGTTGAGTGCGACATTATCACAAAAATCAGATCCTCATTCGATGGAATTACTATCATGACAAAGAATGTTCAGAACCACAGTAAGTTACAACTATCGAGTAAAGATACGATAGCATTGATAAAGACATTCAACAACTGCTTTCCAAAAGCCATAGCTTCCATGAAAAACGATTTTGAAGGAATAACCCCAAACGACATCAAGTTTATAATATTAAATTTCATCAATCTGAACAACGCTGAAATAGCCGTACTCTTAGGATTGACATACGGCGCAGCGAACAAAAGATCCAATAAAATCAAAAATATTTTTAACATTAAAGATGATTTGAATCAATTTATATGTTCTTATATCAAATCGAAATTCTAAGGAATTATTTTTCATATTAAATTTATTTACATTTACTTACGCAAATTTTGTCGATACATTTCCATAAAAATAATACCAGATAATCATTGACAATTCACGAAGTATGCATATCTTTGCATTGTGAATAAATTTTAAGAAAAATGAAAAAATTATTAACATTTCTATTAATCAGTTTTCTCGCGACTCAAATCGTTGCTCAGGAGAAAAATATCAACGCATTTATTTCTTACGGTGCATTTAACATCGCATCAGAAGAGTCAACACCTTATTTAGAAACCTACATCACCTTCGACTGTAATAGCTTGGTATACGTTAAAGAAAGCAGCGGGCAATATGAAGCATCGATAAATTTGACAATCATATTTAAACAAGGTGAGTCAATCAAGAATTACGACAAATACACGATTACAAGTCCTAAAGTTGCGGACACAACAAATTTGGATGGTTTCTTCATGGATGTTCAGCGTTATTCGTTAGCAAACGGAGAATATCAGATGGAAATAACAATTGAAGATGCTAACAACAAAACTGTAAGACCTTTACAAGTATCTGAATCCATCGTGATTGACTTCCCAGAAAACATCTGTTTCTCAAGCATTATCGCCCTCGAGGACTACACTCCAAGTACAACAGAATCAGTAAACTCAAAAAACGGTTACGATCTCGTCCCTATGATAATGCCTTATTATCCGGAATCAATCAATCGATTGACATTCTATGCCGAGATATACAACACAAAGAAAGTCCTTGGCGAAAACGAGAAATATCTTCTCAACACATATCTTAAAACTTTCGAAAGCAACACATTAATTAATAGTTATTACTTCACCAAAAGAATGAATGTGAAAGATACGGAAGTTGTTATCAATACCATGGACATCAGCAACCTTCCTTCTGGAAACTACTATTTGGTCCTTGAAGCCCGCGACAGAAATAACGAGATTATCGGATATAACCAATTCTTCTTCCAAAGAAACAATTCTAACTATCAGATCGACAACACCGCTCTCGCATCTATCAATCCAGAAGACGTGTTCAGCGGAAACATAGACAACATCGACACTATCAGAGAATATATCAGAACTTTGGAACCTATATCTTCACAAATTGAAGGTGAATACGCAAAAAGTTTGATTGAAACCGATGACATACAAACCATGCAACAATACTTCTATAGTTTCTGGGCAAGCCGTAATCCTCTGTCACCACAAATTGAATGGGAAAACTACTACACTCAGGTGAAACGTGTTAACGCCTCGTTCACATCTCAAAGAATCAAGGGTTATAAAACCGACAGAGGCAGAGTCTTCCTAAAATACGGTGCTCCTGACAGAATAGTTCAAAACCACTTCGAACCAGGCGCTTACCCTTACGAAATATGGCACTATTACACATTGGCAAATCAAAGAAACAAAAAATTCGTCTTTATGACAAGAGACATCGTAACCAACGACTTCCAACTCATACACTCAGATGCTGTGGGTGAAATCAACAACAGCAGGTGGACTAACGAAATCTACTCAAGAACTCACAACACATATAAAGATTTCTACAATGATGATGGCAGTGTAAACCCTGACTTCTACTACGGCGGCGAAGCCCAGGACGATTACAACAATCCGAAATAAAAAAACGAAAGTAATTTCTTAACACCACAATATTTTATCTTATACTTTATTGAGGCTCTCAGCAATGGGAGTCTCGCTTTTTTTTGCAAGTAAAAAAATCTGTTGTCTGTTGTCTGTTGTCTGTTGTCTTTTTATTATCTTTGCGCCTATGAAAAAAGTAGCGGTAGTCATATTGAATTACAACGGAAAGGATTTCTTGGAAAAGTTCCTTCCTAATGTCATTGAAAACAGTTCTGACGCCGCTGAAATCATCGTCGCCGACAATAAATCTACCGACGACTCCGTTGTTTTCATGAGAAATAATTTCCCTAATATAAGACTTATTCTCAACGACTTCAACGGCGGCTTCGCTACTGGCTACAACCTCGCGCTTCGGCAAGTAGAAGCAGATTATTACGTACTTCTCAACTCCGACATCGAAGTCACGCCTCATTGGATTGAACCCGTTATCGATCTCATGGAAAGCGACGAGAACATCGCTGCCTGCCAACCTAAAATCTTGTCATATCACGATAAGACAAAATTCGAATATGCTGGAGCAGCAGGCGGTTACATCGACAAATACGGATACCCATTCTGTCGCGGCAGAATGTTCCAAGATTTAGAAACCGACAACGGACAATATGACGACGTCAAAGAAGTATTCTGGGCGACAGGAGCTTGCATGTTTGTAAGAGCAGAACTCTATCATAAATTCGGCGGATTGGACGACGACTTCTTCGCTCACATGGAAGAAATCGACTTCTGCTGGAGAATGAAAAATTTAGATTATAAAATAATGTATTGTCCCGATTCCAAGATTTATCATATCGGTGGCGGCACATTACCAAAATCTTCTGCCAGAAAGACTTACCTCAACTTCAGGAACAATCTTTCCTTATTAATGAAAAATCTCCCGCATGGAAAAGTCTTCTGGACAATATTCTACCGTTTCTTCTTAGACTGGATAGCGGCATTCAAATTTTTATGCGACGGCAGCTTCGCCGACTTCTTCGCCGTGACCCGCGCTCACCTCAGCTTCTTGCGTCACCTCCCAATCTTAAAAAAGAAAAGAGAAAAATACACCCACAAAAAAGTCTCGCAAGTGTATCAGAAAAATATCGTCTTCAAATATTTCTTAGAAAAGAAAAAACTATACAGCGCATTAGACGAAAAAGATTTCTCGTAAAAACTGTTGGCGTGTCCACCTAATTTTTTATTACTTCTATTTCAACCACAGATTATATCGATTTCTCAGATTTTCAATTTTCATCTTTCAATTATGAATTATGCATTATGAATTATGAATTGACTTTGGGCGTTCCGGCTATCGCCGTCGGGCTTTCCGCTATATCTTTTTCCGCTGCGCTCCAAAAGGATGCCGCTCCAATCCCTAACGCAAAGAGCTACTACCAATCAAAAAGGCTACTGCTTCCCTATATCCGTTCAAACCTTTACCAACGATACTTTTAACACTTGCTTCCGCAGTAAACGAATGACGTCTGTATTCCTCGCGCGAATAAATGTCGCTGATATGCACCTCAACGACAGGTGTTTCTATAGAACGTATCGCGTCAGCTAAGGCAATGGAAGTGTGACAATAAGCTCCCGGATTGAAAACGACACCGTCATAATTATCCCAAGCCTCATGCAACTTGTCAATCAAGACGCCTTCATGATTGGACTGATAATAATCTATCTGATGTTCAGAGAAATCTAATTTCATCTTCTCTATATAATCAACCAATGACTCCGTTCCATAAATCTCTGGTTCTCTTCTGCCTATAAGGTTTAAATTCGGTCCGTTTAATATTAATATCTTCATCGTAAATATTTTTTACAAACATAAAGAAAAATATGATAACTTTGCAAAACTTTCAATAGGGGTGCCTTTTTTACGAAAGTAAAATGAAAGACAGGCTGAGATCACACCCTCTGAACCTGATACGGATAATGCCGAGACAGGGAAATGAGACACATCAAAAAAATTCCTCCTATTGATTTAATTAAATTTAATAACAATTAAATCAATGCGTTATGTCAAAACAAATTACAACAACTATCATCATAGCAGTCTTAATGCCATTAAATCTTCTTGCTCAGTTCAACATCTCAGGCAAGGTCATCGACAAGGAGAATCATGATATATTAATAGGTGCTCACGTCTCTTTAAATGAATTAAACCTCATCACCGTCACCGACGAAAACGGCAATTTCAGTTTCGAAAACATTAAAAAAGGAACTTATACTTTAGAAGCTACATATTTAGGTTTCAAGACTTATTCTACTGATATTAAGGTTACTAAAGACACGAAGATAAATATTGCGATGATTATGAGTTCATTGATGGAAGATGAAGTCATAGTGACGGCATCACGTGTCGGAGAGAAGACTCCCCTCACCTACTCCGAGATTTCTTCCGAAGAACTGAAACGCAGCAACCAAGGCGCAGACCTTCCATTTCTTTTACAAAACACTCCTTCTGTTGTCGTCACTTCTGATGCTGGCGCAGGTGTCGGTTATACGGGAATGAGAATCAGAGGCAGCGACCTCACAAGAATAAACGTCACGCTAAATGGAATACCAGTCAACGACGCGGAATCTAACTTAGTCTATTTCGTCGACTTACCAGATTTGGCATCGTCAGTAGATAACATACAGATACAGAGAGGCGTCGGCAATTCAAGTAACGGCGCAGCAGCATTCGGTGCGTCCATCAACATAAAAACTGACGAACAGACAACAGAGCCTTTCGCGAGACTGAGTTCCACATTCGGTTCGTTCAACACACTGAAAAACACAATCAACTTCTCATCAGGAAGAAACAATAACGGCTTCAACTTCAACGGAAGAATAAGTAAAATCAATTCCGACGGATACATCGACAGAGCTTATTCCGACTTGTTCTCTTATCAGCTCTCAGCTTCATGGTCTGACGAAAACGACTTTCTTAAATTAATGATAATGAACGGCAAGGAAGAGACATATCAGGCTTGGAACGGCACACCGAAAGACAGCCTCGCCACAAATCCTACCTTCAACCCTTCAGGAATGATGTACGACAAAAACGGCAACTTCATCGGTTATTACGAAAACGAAATCGACAAATACGACCAATCTTATTACCAACTACATTACGCTCACAGCTTCTCACAAAATATGACATTGACAGCTTCGGCATTTCTCACCACAGGAAAAGGTTATTACGAGAATTATAAAAACGACAAGTCATTTTCAAGTTACGGACTTCCTTCTTTCGTAATCGGCGACACTGTCATCGAAAGCGTCAACCTCATACAACAGAAATGGTTAGACAACAAATATTACGGTTTCAACATCGCCATGAACCATAAAGTCGGGAGATTCAACCTTAACTACGGAGGCAGCTGGAATCGTTACGACGGCGATCATTTCGGTATCATCAATTGGGCTGAATACGGCGTACCTTTAAATTACAGATGGTACGAGAACACTGGCAACAAACAATATTACAACGCCTTTATATCAGCTAATTACGAGTTGAACAGACATCTTAACCTATTCGCTGAGATGCAATATCGTCATATCAACTATTCCATCGACGGCATCCACGACGACCTTAATGACGTGACACAACGACATCTCTTCAACTTCTGGAATCCTAAGGGCGGAATCTTCTATTCCATCAACGACAACAACAGTGCGTATTTCTCCGTCGCCTATTCCAACAGAGAGCCGAACCGCGACATATACACCGACGCCGATGAGATTCAAAGAGAACGCGTCACTCACGAAAAACTCATCGACTATGAATTAGGTTATTCCCACAGAAACAGGAAGATGGCATTGAACGCCAACATTTTCTACATGGATTATAAAGACCAGCTTGTGATGACAGGCGAGATTAACAATGTGGGAAACACCATCATGACCAACGTAGATAAAAGCTACAGATTAGGCTTGGAAGGCAGTGCAGCTTTTCAATTTAACAGATATTTCGCCTTGGACTTCAACTTCGCTTTAAGTCAGAACAAGATTTTGAATTATGTAGATTATGTCGATAATTACGATGCCGACTGGAATTATTTAGGACAGATGGAAAACAATATTGGTACGGACGACGCAGCTTGCCACAGTACGGACGCGGCTTGCCACGTCCCTACAACAGACATCTCATTCTCTCCCAACATCATCGGAGGCTTGAATTTTAAAGTCACGCCTATCAATCACTTAGACATCGTCTTTCAGGAGAAATATGTAGGACGACAATACATCGACAACACCTCTACCCTTTCAAGAAGTCTCGACCCATATTTCGTAAGTAATGTTAATATTAATTATGAATGGAAGCAGACTCTGTTCAAAGACCTGAATTTCAATCTGAGTGTCAATAACATTTTTAACAGTAAGTATTGCAGTAACGCCTGGGTTTACAAAGCCATTGTGGGCGGGGAAGAATATATTGAAGACGGATATTTCTCCCAAGCAGGAATCAACTTTATGTTCAGCGTCATTGTTGGGATATGACTTTTGACAATGACAATGACGTGAACGTATATTTTAGGCAGGCATTACGAGCTCCGCTCTTCATACCTGCCTGATGTCTGCCGTCCTTACAGGACTTAATTTTATGCGTGAATCAAATGCGTGAGACGAGCCCATTTTTCACAAATACTCACGGATTCTTTCCGTGTTAATCAGTGCTAATCTGTTGGCAATTTCTCAGATTCTCAGCTTTTCAGATTCTCAGTTTCAAAAAAAACGCCACAGTGTCACATCACTACTTGATGACTTGGTGTTGCAACATAAAGATTTCTTTTTGTCTTTCAATTTCACGACGCAGTTCTTCTTTTGTCGGCATAAAAGTCAGATATCTCGTTGCATATAGTTGATCATTACCGTTAAGAACCGAATAATGCGCCACGTCTTCATCTGTATCAGCACATAACAATATTCCTATAGTAGGATTATGGCCATTTGGTCTAACTAATTCATCATACATTTTAACATACATATCCATCTGACCTACATCCTGATAATTCAATTTTGTCGTCTTCAAATCTATTAGAACAAAACACTGCAGATGATAATTGTAAAAAACCAAGTCTATGTAATAATCTTGCTTCTCTGTGTGAATATGTTTCTGTCTGTCAACAAAAGCGAAACCTTTACCTAACTCCATGAGAAACGGTACCAGATGGTCAATGATACCTTTTTCTAAAGTATTCTCTGTATAATCCGGATTGTTTTTAAAACCAAGAAATTCCGCTATCACAGGATTTTTTATAAATTCCAATTTATCCTGCATCGAAACAGTCTTCCGTTTCATCTCTTCACGTACCACATCTTGATTCTGAGATTTCAGCAAACGATGATAGTACTGACTACTTATATTACGTTGTAAAGCTCGCGTACTCCACATCTCATTGGCAGCTTCATTCTCATACCAAATTCGTGCTCCCGCATCTGATTCTTGCAAAATAATACTATAATGAGTCCATGAAAGGCGTATTGGTTTTATTGGCTTTATCAAGTCGTAAAGATTTGTTTCGTAAGATAATCCCATCAGTGATGGCACTATTTGAGATTGTCCCATCACTGACGGGACAATTTCAAGCTCTTCTGATTTCATCTCAAATATTCCACCAAATGACTTATAAAAAGATATATAGCGGTAAAGATTATTACGAGAATAACCGCTTCCATATTTTTCACTCAAGTCTTTTGCCAACTTCTTTATAACCTGCTCTCCATATTCAGCTCTCTTGTCTTTAAGCACCTCATGTTGGATTCGCATTCCCAACAACCAATTGCGTTTAATTAAAATCTCATCTACCGACTTATACGCGATAGTCTTCGCCTGTTCAATTATTACACAAGCATCGTTAAACAATGAGTTTTGCAACTCTTCTTGTTTCATAAGATTTTGGATTTCGTTCATAGTTAATTATTTTTTTTAATAGTTAAACAACACTTTAAATTTCATAAACTTTCTTTCAATAAGTTCACAAATATAATGAAAAATATTTATCACATTCAAGACGTATCAATTACATTTATTTCATATTTTAGGCAGGCGTTACGAGCTCTGCTCTTCATGCCTGCCTGATGTCTGTCGTCCATAGCGGGACTTAAATTTATTAATGAATCGGATGCATGAGACGTGCCAAATTCTCCTTATGTCGAATTATGACGCGTCTCTACATTTCTCAGATTCTCAGTTTTTCAGATTCTCAGATTCTACCTCTCCGTCCCAAGTGAGGATGCCGCCATCTAAGTGGATGACCTCAAAACCTGCGTCTTGAAGTTTCTCTGCCGCTTCCATACTCTGACGACCGCCACGACAATATACCGCGACAGGATTCTTCTTATCCAATTGTTTCATCATATCGTCAAAATGTTCTGAGGTAAAATCCAAGTTTTTAGCACCTGGAATATGTCCTTCGTTGAAAGCCTCTGGAACTCTAACATCAACGAGTTGTATTTCTGGAGTCATTATCTCAGTACGGAACTCATTGGATTTAATAGATTTAATTTCTTTCTTTGAATCACATGAAGCAAATGCCATCACAATAATAGCTGCAATAATAAAAATTCTTCTTTTCATCTTTTGTTATTTTTTAGTTAATGTAAATATGTAACGATAATTAATCATAATTATTTTTAATAAATACCATTATTAATTATGCATTATGCATTATGAATTATGAATTAAAAAGACGCATCAATGTTTGTTTATTTTTTAAGGTAGCATTGATACGTCTCTACATTGTTAATTGTCAATTGTTAATTCTTAACTAACTTCTTAATCGCTCTCATCGCTTCTCCTATAAATAATACAGGGAATGTTCCGACGATGATGTAAAGCCAGTCATTCAGCGACATAGGAGCCACGTTGAACATCTCGCCTCCAAATGTCACGATGAGATATTGACCGCCGAATATCACGAGTAAAGCTAAGCCGAAACCTGCCAAAACATCTTTGTTAAACAAGCCTTTCAATGCGGAACCGTCGCTGTGGAATGCCTTAGCGTTAAACAGATTCCAGAACTGCAAGAAGACGAATATCGTGAAGATGTAAGTCTGCTCTATCGGCGAGATAGCGTGTGAAGCGATATTGAAGTTGAAGTAATTTCTGAAATATTCAGCGAATGAGAAGTCGGCCAATGAAGTGATGTCTGCATGTTTGAAATATTGGACGAGACCGAACATGAAGAGGACGAATAAAATACCTACGCCAAAGATTTGCCACATCATCGGTTTCGTGATGATATTAGCTTCTCTGCTACGTGGTTTTTCTTTCATTACCTTTTCTGATGGTGGCAAGGATGCTAAAGCTAAAGCCGCGAATGTATCCATAATAAGGTTCACCCAAAGCATCTGTGTCACTGTGAGAACCATCTCAGTTCCTAACAATGCGCCGAGCATCACGATAAGACATGCCGCCACGTTAATAGTCATCTGGAAGACTACAAATCTCTGAATGTTGATATACAACGATCTTCCCCACATCACGGCACGAGCGATACTGTTGAATGAGTTATCGAGAATTGTGATGTCTGAAGCTTCTTTAGCCACTGTCGTACCGTCGCCCATCGAGAGACCTACCTGAGCCGCTTTCAAAGCAGGAGCGTCGTTAGTACCGTCGCCTGTTACAGCCACGACTTCGCCTTCGCTTTGTAACAATCTCACAAGACGTTCCTTATCCATAGGACGTGCTCTCGACATAATCTTAATCTTGTGAATTATTTTAAGAGCTTCTTCATCAGAGAGTGCTTCCCAGTCTTTACCTGTAATATGGTTGACTTCCTTAGAGTCGGTGCCGAGCCACAAACCAAGCTGACGACCTATTTCTATGGCAGTACCTGGAGTATCGCCAGTGACGATCTTAACGTCGATGCCCGCCGACATACAATTCTTAACAGCTTCTGCCACATCGCCACGGATAGGGTCAGCGATGGCGACAACACCTAATAATATAAAGTTTTCCGCTACAAGGTCATCGGTATTTGGATCGAAAGATTGCTCGTTAGGATCGCCTACTTTATAAGCGAAAGCGAGAGTACGCATCGCCTTACCTTGATATTCCAAAAGCTGTTTCTCAACATCTAAGCGATAAGGAGTAATATCGACATTACCTTCTGGAGTTGCTATCTTGTTACAATGTTTCAACAAGATTTCAGGAGCGCCTTTAACATAGAATATCGGTTTTCCCATCGCTGGCGACTCTACTATAGAAGCCATGAATTTATACTTAGTCGAGAACGGCACCTGCTGATACATCTTAACTCCTTCTCTGAGCTGCATATAATCAACGCCTTGTTTATTTAACCAAAGCAACAAAGCACCTTCTGTTGGATTGCCGATAGCTTTTATCTTCTTCTCATCGCTGAAGTCCAAAAATGCTGTCGTGTTAAGAGCGAGACTTTCTTTGATGAGATTACTTATTTCATTATTGGAGAGTTGTTTTTCTGGAAGAGCAGGGAAACTCATATCATTAACGCTCATCTGATTTTGAGTAAGCGTTCCTGTCTTGTCGGTACAGATGACAGTGGCAGCGCCCATTGTTTCGCAGGCGTGCATCTTTCTCACAAGATTGTTAGCTGTAAGCATACGTTTCATACTGAGAGCCAGACTCAATGTCACGCTCATCGGCAGACCTTCAGGCACAGAAACGACGATAATAGTGACAGCCATCATCAAGGTATTGAGAAGATATTGAGCGAAGCTAAGCCATTCAAACGATTCGCTTTCTCCAGAGGTAAAATACATCACGAGACGCATCACGAGGATTACACCTGCTATGATATAACTTGCAACGGTGATGATTTTTCCGAGATGATCGAGTTGATTATCGAGAGGAGTTTTAATATTGTTATCAATTTGTGAGCCTTGATAAACCTTACCCCATTCTGTTGCGTCGCCTACCTTATCGACTATCATCACGCCATGACCGTCGATAACCTTACTTCCGCGGAGGACGTAGTTAGAAGGATAAGTAGCGTCTTTCTTAAAATCTTTAGGGTCGATGGTTTTCGTTGCCATAGGTTCGCCGGTAAGATCAGACTCATTGACTTGAAGAGAGAAAGCGTCGATAAGTTCGCCGTCGGCAGGCACTTCGTCGCCGGTTTCGATGATAACGACATCGCCAACGACTATTTCCTTACGACCTATGACGGTGATATTTCCATTACGTACCACCTTAACTTCTTCGTCGTCGCTTACTTTATTAAGGACTTCGAATTTCTTGTTCGCACTAACTTCAAAAGCAAAGCCGATGCATGTAGCGAGCATGATAGCCACGAAAATCCCTATCGGTTCGAATAAGACGGAGAGACCTTCATCGTGAGCGAAGAACTCATAAAGAGAAACACCTACTGATAAAGCTAAAGCTATCAACAGGATTCTGATGATAGGATCTTTAAATTTTTCCAAAAACTGATGCCAGAGAGATTCTTTCTCTGGAGGCGTTAAAACATTAGAGCCGTGTTTTTTACGACTTTCTTCAACTTGTTCGTTGGTTAGACCTTTGTGTATCATAATAATAATTTGTTGTTTTTAAAATATATTAGTCAAATAACAAATCCCTGAATTTTCGTTTATCATCATAGACTGAACACCCTTCATTATCTTGCACATTTACCATATTCATCAAAACAATAAACCAATGTGCAAATATAAATCTTTTTCATCTTTCAGTAATTTCTATTTCGCATAAAAATCATTATTTTTCAATAAAAAAACAAACAAACAGCACGACACTTTTGTTCTCATCACTAATTATGACAGATCATATAGTATTTCTCATAACGGAGTATGTATCACCCGCTCTAATTTCATTCGCATAGACACATTCATCTATGCATAGTCTGCATTTGTGTCTAAATATGTTGTGATAGATAATACTGTATAAGACGTGGGGGAAAGCATAAGTTTCCCCCATAGCATATCATTTGCACTTTATATCTTAGTCAATATCAATGTAAAGTCAACATAAAAATCTCACACCTCAACAATGATTAATTATTGTAATTTGACATTTCTTCATCAAATACCTTTTTAAACTTTTCGTATTCATAATCAACTCTAAGTCTATCATCATTAGATACAGATGATGTGATTCCGTCCAAGATTTTTTGTACAGGAACTTCAATAGCCACGTAACAGATGATTGTGCCTTGTTCTGTACCTAAAGCTCTTTTCTTACAAACTATAGGAGCGAATTTCAATTCTTGGTTAACGACGGCGCGTGTCAGGTTTTCGATGCGGTCTTTAAAGTCATTAGCATCATTGACGGTGTATGAGTTGACATATCTGTCGTTTACGCCTTTGATTGTCGTCTCGATTTGTGAAGCCAATTCGTTGCGTGCAGCTATTGCCGCCTGATCGTACGCGAATTGCATTTGTCTGTCTCCTTTTGCTATATGTTGACCTGTAGCACGGAAGATGTCGGACGTTGACATGAACTCCGAACACGGCTCATCTGGCAATGTTTGAATAGACGGATTGGCGGTCTCTGTTACAACATCTTTACTTGAACCACAAGAAGCCACCACTAACGCCATCAAGGCTGCTCCTAAAAATAAAGAAATCTTTTTCATTTTGTTTAATTTTTTAATTACGCCTACTCTTTGCTTTTCGGCTTCCGCATATTATTTTTTAGTCTTTAATATCATTTCATTCTATTGGCACGTTTTCATTTCTACTGATGTAAGACCGATACGATCAAAAAATTCTTTTAATATCCATAGATTTTACATGTTAATACGCACCTTTTCTTTCAAGCTTACCTTACCGAATCTAAACCAGACCTCAACATAATTATCGTCTTGTTCGTAGCATTCGAAATCATCGAATGTCACAACAATCTTATCACCCTCATGTCTCGACGCAAAATCCTTAGCACATCCACTTCTGAACTTAGGTGTCGATTTTGTCTTCATCACCCTTTCACCGTGCATGAGCTGCATCACAATAGTGTTCCTATTGCTTTCCAATATCTTTACATGAACATCCTTTATTGTTTGTTCATACATTTCGATTGTATGATTTAATTGGGAAACCCTCGTCTGGTCATCTTTAAACTCTTCCTTCATCGCTCTCATTTGCGAGTCATTTTCCATCAAAGTCTCAACATCGTCAATGTTATCAAGAGACTTCCTGAAGTTCTCTATCTTATCGTCGACGGCCTTTTCATAGGCATTATATGCATCCATAAGTTCTTGCAAATCAATCAATGTAAATGGATAAAGCACATAATAATCATAACTATATTCCTTAGTTTTCTTATTGTAATATCGTTCCCAATAGATATCAGCCTTATTCAAATCAACACCTTGCAACACCGGCATTTTAGGGACTTTCGCCTCTATGACAGACTTGACTCTTCTTCTATATTCCCCATCATCTTCTTCATCAATCATGATAGTGGAACATATCTCTGTCGCCACCGATGACGCAATCTGATTCTTCAGTTTTCCCAAGATTATCATCTTTGCGGTATCCAACGACACAGCCTTATATTCAATAAACAAATAAGGGTCACTACTCGACACCCAGTTTGGTCTTTCCTTTGCGCTTTGTTCCACCAATTTATATTCTTTCTGCGCCATAACAAGAAGTGGCATGAAAGATAAAATGAATATTATCAGATTCTTTTTCATATTATCAATCATTTATCCAGGAAACATCCGGATTCTCATTCCTTATAATATTGTTCGACTTCGTTTGTTGTTCAACAGATATTTTGTTCAGAATATCTATAGAGTTCTTATAACATTCCAAGTCCGCATCTGTCTGAGGTATGGCGTTGAGTTCGTCAAGAGCTTCGTCATACATTTCCATTTCTATGTACGCAGTTATCGTCTCAATGATTTTCTCACACTCCGTATTATAATATTCTATTATCTCATTCTTTGCGTTAACTATCAACTTCTTCAATTTAGGGTCGCGACCTTTAAGAGATTTTATGGATTCCGTCACCGCGCTATTCTCATTATCAGCTACACCTTTTCTTGTAAGTATCTCTTGGGATATTAATAATTTTCTGCTGTTGTCTACCAAAGAAAGCGATATTTCTATTTCTGCGACATATTGAACAGGAATTGTTGTTGTAGGTTCTACCGACGTAACTGTAACGGAAGGTATCAATAAGAACTTGTTCGAATTATCGGTCGATGCCATTCCATTTAAGGAAACGGCTTGGTTCAATCTGTCATGCAACATTTCCGCGGCATTATTACCGATATTATCCGTCGAAACTGGCAACACCCTGATATATTGCGCCATAACTATATTAGACAGCAATACTAAAATCAGTAATGATAATGACCTTAACTTTTTCATCTTATTTCTCTCCTAATATAATCCAGACCTCGCCAAGTCCGCGTTCATAAATCTTACTTTCTATCATGAAAGGTTCCTTTTTAAGGTAGCTTCTGATCCCGTTCATAAAGCCTCTTGCATCAAGAGCCGACTGTCTTCCATTACGTTCTTTATAAAGAGGTATTCTTACTTGCTCGAACACTAAATAAGTAGATGTAGCATTAGTTCTGGTAGGAGCGTGATTTACAGCATTGTCTTCCATCCAATATGAGATGATATCGGTGAGTTCAAGATAATCACCTTCGAAGTCGAATTCTGTTTCGAGGTCTATATCGGCGTTATCCCACACTCTGAATTTGACAACTATTTCGCGACCGTTATTTGCCATATCTTCAAAATGCGACATCAGTTGGGCGCAGAACGAATCCATATAATTAAGGACAGCCTCTTCTAAAAGCAGATTTACAGGTGCTGTAGTTGAAGGGTTACCTACTCCTGAATTTGCAGCTATCACCTTATTAGTATAGGCATCCAAACCTCTCATATTATATGAGACAAAACGTTGAGGTCCTTTATGATTTACTGTGTAATCCAAGTCTATGATAATATCAGCCTTCGCCGTTCTCTTAACCCTATCAAGCATAGATTCCGTTATATATGCACCTGAAGACGAACTTTCTAAAAGGCTCATCTCCACGGTCTCTTGTTGAATTGACTTCAGAGTCTGCTCCAAATCTTTCAACGGGAAACCTCTTTCCGCCATAATCTGAGATAATTCTGAAATGACAAGACGTAAATCCTCAATATCATCCTGCTTAAAAATATTGGATATGTCTGAAACGACATTTACATTTCCATTCTCATCCACCCATTCAGTAGTATAACCGTGACGGGAACAATACGCATCAGATGGAATTACCATGATAGTTGGTTTCTTTGCTTGCGCCATCATACTTATTGATACGACAACAAGCAGTATTGATAGTATAAAGTTTCTCATATCCCAATGTCTTTCGGATTACGATGCAAAGTTATACTATTTTTAAAAACAAGCAAGCTTTTTAATAAAAAAAAGCCATCCTGAGATGACTTTTATATTAGGGTACAAGTTACTGATTTCTGTTACCTTGTCATGGTAAAGGATATATTGTCGAGGCGTTTTCCGGAGAGACAATATCGCCGGTGAACGTCACCTGTCCCCCATCGTTGGAATAGAATATTATCCTGCCAGTGCCATTAGCTTGTACATACACTTTAAAGTTTACTGGAATGACCCCGGTCCATGTTCTGAACGAACCTGTTATGACGAACGGTCCGTCAGTATCCGACAAGTCGGCATTATAAGATACCAATGTCGCCGGCGTGTTAGGTGTATCCCACGACTGCCAGTTCCATCCGGGCCAACCTGGCGACGTATAACCCGGACCTATTCCCGGCACTCCAGGTCCGTACCACGCCAATGGAGCCGCCACCGATGACGACACCGGATTGTCGAACTCGATATTAATTGCGACCTTATCACCTATGATCGCAAAATAATTCTGAAATGAAGATACCGGCGACTCTTGTCCGAAAGGACCGATAAAGGTATTGGCTTCTAACACAAAAGAAGTGTCGTTTACCAACTTAATCATCTCGGCACGCGATTGTGCCAATTCCATCGCTTGACGAGCCTTGCGTTCTGCGCGACGTTCCATGCGCTCGGTCTTGGCGGAACTCTGCGCAAACATACTTCCGCTCAAGACCAAAAGCATTGTCAATGTAAGAAATTTAGGTTTCATAATATCTGATGTTTTTCTCAATAAACACCAAACATCACTTTTTGTTTTTATTGAACATAAAAAAAGTCAGCGGCTGCGCACGAATGAACAACCGCTGACCATCGAATACTGATAGCTGATAGCTTTATATAACGTATGAAGTAATCTCTGAATTCGGTTCAAGTTCGAGAGGTTCTGTTCCGTATTTGAAAACCATCATTTTCTTACCGCCTTTCAGATAATATTTATCACCGACAACCCATATCGCTGATGCTTCACGTAAGCCAACGACTTTCATATTTTGATTTACGGCGAGATATTCGTTGATACGATCCTGACGTGTCTCACCGCCGTGCTTTATCATCTTATCGATTTCAGGATGAGGATCCAAATAATGAGGATTGATCTGGAACGGGATAAGGTTTAAGGTATTGAACGATGCCGGTTGTACTATAGGCATATCGTTGGTTGTGCACAACGTTGGACAAGCTATGTTGGAACCCGCGCTCCATCCAATATATGGTTTACCTTCTTTAGCCACTTTGGAGATAGCATCCATCAGACCATATCTGTGAAGTTCAGCGACGAGATGGAATGTATTACCTCCACCGACGACTATACATGCAGCTTCATTTACAAGTTGAATCTTGTTTTCAACTTCATGAACCGAGACAAAGTTCTTCAGTCCCAACTTCTCATCAAACACTTTCTTAACTCTTGCAGTATAAGCGTCGTAGCTTTGCGGATAAGGATTACCATTGATAAATACTCCGGCGAAAGGAACAAACACTATTTTACTATCGGCTTTAAGATTATTCTTCTCGCAGAAAGATTCCAACTGTGTCATTGGCCATGCCAAATAAGTCTCTCCGAAATTCGTTGAATTGCTTATCAATAAAAGATTCATAACTATTCTATTTTTAATTTCCACAAAGATAAAGTTTTTTTTCATACTAAGTAAGTATTTTTCCAACATTAAGACAAATAATTTGTATACAATTTCAATATATAATTGAAGTTTTTTTCGCAATTTTGCAAATCAAAATTTTAAGACATGAGTGAAGAGAAAGGTGCTCTGCTTTTGGGCACGGAAGACGTTGGTAAACTACTGAAAAAATACGCTACGCCGGCAATCATCGCGATGACTGCGTCCTCCTTATATAATATGGTCGACAGCATTTTCATCGGACAGGGTGTCGGTCCTTTGGCTATTTCGGGATTAGCTATCACATTCCCTTTCATGAACCTCGGGGCTGCTATCGGTGCTATGGTCGGCGTTGGAGCATCTACTGTCACCGCCATGGAACTCGGTAAGAAGAACTACGCGAAGAGCTGCCGCGCATTGGCGAACACCGTCATGCTCAACGTGATTTTCGGCATCTTGTTTACAATAATATGCCTCTTATTCCTGAAACCAATTCTTTACTTCTTCGGAGCAAGTGAACAGACTCTACCTTACGCATACGAATATATGCAGGTGATTCTCGTCGGCAATATCATAACACATCTTTACCACGGACTCAATTCTGTATTAAGAGCTTCAGGACATCCCAACGAAGCCATGATAGCTACGATAATCACAGTCGTCGCAAATGTGTTTTTAGACTGGCTCTTCATCTTCCCGCTCGGAATGGGAATCCGCGGCGCAGCGATAGCAACAGTAATAGCACAGACAATACCGCTCATCTATCTTTTTAAATTATTCTTAAACAAAAACGAATTGGTTCATTTCGATAGAAAAGATTTCGTCTTCGACATAAAAATCATCAAAGACATCCTCGCTATCGGACTTTCTCCTTTCCTATTGAACTCCGCCTTATGCGTCATCATTATTTTAATCAACAACGGATTGAAGAGATACGGCGGCGACCTCTCAGTAGGTGCTTACGGCATCGTCAACCGCGTGGCGTTTTTCTTTACCATGGTAGTGATGGGTATAACACAAGGTATGCAACCTATTGTGAGTTATAATTATGGTGCGCGACAATACTCTCGTGTCACCGAAGCCTTAAAGAAAGCTATTGTATTAGCCATCATAACTCTATGTTTAGGGTGTCTCATCGGCGAAACCATTCCACGACTTGTATGTTCGCTTTTCACCACCGACAAAGATTTATTGAACTACTCCGTCGACGGCATGAGAATAGTCATGGCGACATTCCCGATCATAGCCTTCCCTATCGTCATCGGCAACTTCTTCCAAAGCATCGGCAAAGCTAAGAAATCTATAGTACTGTCATTATCGCGACAAGTATTATTCCTTATACCTTTATTAATAATATTACCACACTTCCTCGGCATCAAAGGCGTCTGGTGGAGCATTCCAATCTCTGACGTCATAGCTACGATACTTTCGATAATTATGATTTACAGATATTATAAATTCGACGTGAAATCATGAGAAGATATTTCTTACATCTCGCATATAACGGAAAGCGTTACCACGGATGGCAGATTCAGCCTGACGCCATTTCAGTACAGGAAGAATTAGAGAAATGCCTTAGTCTTAAACTCGGCGAGAAAGTCAGTATCACCGGATGCGGCAGGACCGACACAGGCGTTCACGCTCGTAACTTCTACGCTCATTTCGATGTCGAAAAGGAAATATCCAACTGCGAGGAATTTGTGTATAGACTCAACATCTTCCTGCCAGACGACATCGTCGTTTACAAATGTTGGGAAGTCGACAATGATCTGCACGCCCGTTTCGACGCGACATCAAGGACTTATCATTATTATATCACACAAACAAAAAATCCGTTTCACACTCACGACGCGTTCTATTATCATGGCAGATTAGATGTCGGTATGATGCAGGAAGCTGCGAATATTCTTTTTGAATATACCGACTTCACCAGTTTCTCAAAATTACATACTCAGGTCAAGACCAACAACTGCAAGATTATGGAGGCTCGCTTTTTCAGGGACAACGACCTTCTGGTATTCGAGATAAAAGCCGACAGATTTTTAAGAAACATGGTACGTGCCGTTGTCGGAACGCTTTTAGAAGTAGGTCGCGGCAAACTGACTCTCGAGCAATTCCGCAATGTGATAGAGAACAAGAACCGCTGCTCCGCCGGGACTTCCATGCCAGCACACGCTCTCTTTTTGGAAGACGTCACTTATTGACCTTTTTAAGGGGACATATATAAATTCTCCATATCAAATAATTCTGTACGTCACTCATTAATCTTTATCAACAATTTACAGATACATTTTGTGGATAATTACTTTTAAAAAGTATTGCTTTTCATAAAATTAGAACTTATATTTGTGACGATAAAATGCTGAAGTATTAACTAAACACTTAGAGCCATGTCGATTTACCTATTAGCGGATGATGTATTTGATTTTCCATCTGCGAACTTAGCAAACCAAGATGGTCTTCTTGCCATAGGAGGAGACTTATCTCCAGAACGACTTATCATAGCTTATTCATCCGGCATCTTCCCATGGTATTCGGAAGGTGAACCAATCTTGTGGTGGTCGCTCGACCCTCGGATGGTAATGAAACCTACAGACATGAAAATTACCAAGTCGCTACAAAAGACCATCGATTCAAACAAATACTCTTGTTCTTTCGACACCGATTTTGACAGAGTTATCGAGATGTGTGCCAGCGTAGAGCGCAAAGACCAAGAAGGCACCTGGATATGCGAAGAGATGAAAGAGGCTTATAAAGAACTGCATCGTCTCGGATTCGCTCATTCCGTCGAGACTTATTACAATAACGAGCTTATAGGCGGATTATACGGAGTTTCCATCGGAAGCGTCTTTTGCGGAGAATCTATGTTCCATACCAAAACCGACGCCTCGAAAGTAGCATTACACAACCTTTGCTCATTCTTGATAAGAAATAACTTCGACTTGATCGACGTACAACAAGACACTCCACATTTCAGAAGAATGGGAGCGCATACCATACCACGTAAGGACTTCTTGAAATTACTGAAAGGTTACGTCAAGCACCCTTCTCTCGTAGGCAACTGGGGTGACGGAACAGCGACATGGAAAGAAGTCGTTATCAGTTAACAACGACCGGAATATAAAACAAGAGACGCTACCATGAATGTAACGTCTCTGTTTTTTCGTTATTACTAAGCATTAGATCACAGACACATCTCGTAAATCTTTACGATGTCATCTTTAGTAAGGTTCTTAAATCCTTTTAACACCTTGCCTCCACAGGCTTTCTCCGCCATCGCTTCAAAATGTTCCTTGCCTATTCCCAATTCCGTCAAGGTGCTTTGAAGTCCTAATGTCTTGAAGAAGAAATCATAAAGTCTTCGGATTCCTTCTTTAGCAATCTCCATCGGCTCTTGATTTGCATCAACGCCAAAGACATTAGTAGCAAATTGTACATATTTGGAGACATTGGTTTCATCCAAACAATATTCCATCCAGCGAGGTGTGAGTATCGCGAGACCAAGTCCGTGAGTTATGTCATAAACCGCCGAGAGCTGATGTTCCATCGGATGGCAACTCCATGCCTTCGCTCTTCCACCGTTGATAAATCCGTTGATAGCCCACGAAGAGGTCCACATCAGGTTGGCGCGAGCCTCATAGTTGTCGGGTTCCTGCATCGCTATCGGTGCGTATTTCACCACAGTCTTCAACATTCCCTCCATGAAACAGTCGAGCATGAAAAGATCTGGTTCCATATTGAAATAAACCTCGATGATATGCGACATGATATCGACAGAACCGCATGCTGTCTGATACTTACTTACTGAATAAGTATTTGTAGGGTCGAGGAACGACACTCTTGGAAGGAGATGCGGATCTAAACGACCAATTTTGTCGTTAGTTTCAGGATTGCTTATGACGCCACCTGTATCCATTTCCGAACCTGTCGCAGAGAGCGTTAATATCGAAACTATTGGTAAAGCGTCATTTATAGGAGCTCGCTTCTCATTAAAGAAATCCCACGGATCGTGATCGACGAGAGCACCTGCTGCCATGAACTTAGTAGCGTCTATAGTCGAGCCTCCGCCAACTGCAAGCAATACGTCAATATTGTTATCTTTACACATCTGCGCGCCTTTACGTACTGAATCGATACGAGGATTCGGTTCTATGCCTGATAGCTCAAACACTTCAAGACCGGCGTTTTTCATTTCGGTCATCACTTTATCGTAAAGACCTATTTTCTTAATGGAACCGCCTCCGTATGTCAACAACACACGTGTTCCGTATTTTCTTAATTCTTCACCAAGATGAGAAAGCTGGTTCTCACCGAAATAAACCTTAGTTGGTATATTATATACGAAGTTATTCATTATATATGAGATTTTAAAGTTATTCTATTATTGGAGTCAAAGCGAAAGAAATTGTTCCCGTAACGTCGCAAGTCATATCGAGACCTATGAAATATATTTCACATTGACCTGATACTGTAGAGTTCCAGTTAAACACTCTCGCGTTAGATATTGTCGTTGTCGGATTATTTAATAAGATATCACAAGTTGCGCTTTCATATTCCGATGTAGCCATGATACCTTTGTAGGAAGAATCTTCGATACTCATTCCTAATCCGCTACAATAGGCATCCATTTCAATATCGTTAATCATACCGTTTACGCCTTCAATTTTTATCGTCACATTGCCTTGTTCATCTTCCTTTGTGATGGTTCCTGTTGTCTCAATCTCAGACGTTATTGACGGCATGTCATTTCCATCATATTTAAGATTTAGATTCGGAGTTATTTTAACCTTGTAACGTCCATCAACTTTGTCAGCGTAATCGTCATTATCCGGACCGCAGCTGCTCAAGGCAAAGAAACAGAATGCCAACAAGCAATAAATTAAATGTTTTGATTTCATCTTGATACCTTTTTAAATTTGAAACAAAAAAGAGACACATTTGTTTAATAATGTGTCTCCTCTATAACGTCTGATGTTTACAATTATTATTGTTTTGTCGCATTGAATTTTATGCCACCCGAAATTGTTCCATCGAATGTCATTTCTGGCATACCTTCCATAATAGGAGCCATTGTGATATTGAGAGTACCACCGACTGATTGTGTCCATGACATAGAAGCAGGATCTGCTATTGTCGCATTACCAATTGTAATGTTTACTGCAATCGACATACCTAAATCTTCTATTGGAAGTGTTTGGTTTAAAGAAAGTCCATTAATATGCAGACCTGTTTCGTCGCAGGTGCCACCCAAAACAATTGATTGAGGAAGTTCAATGCCTAATTCTGTCATATCCATATCTTCCGCATCAACTTCAGGAAGTGGGAATACAATATTCACATCTTGTGAGTCTCCGACTTGAGAAATCGTAAAAGTAAGACCTTCCAATGTCTCACCTTCAATAACTTCTTCTGTTTCCATTGCTGGAATTGATATTGTCAATTCAGGAGTAACAGATGCATTGTAAGTTCCAACGAATTTCTCAGCGTAATTTTCTTTTTTACAGCTTGTCAAAGAAAGTGCTGCCACTGCTAAAAAGCAAACTAATAATGATTTAATCTTCATAAAAATAAATGTTTAAAATTGTTAAAAATGTTAGTTTTTATTACTGATGGCAAAGATAGCGATTTTTATTGTCTCTTTAGCATTAAGATTTACTTTTTGATGAAATAATTTATTCTGCGGTTCTCATCAGCTACACCTTCTATTACATAGATACCTTTTTCCAAGTCAGACACGTCAACAATCATAACATCATCATCACTGTTATACGATTGTATCAATTGTCCATTGACATTATAGATATTTATTAGCGTCAAATCTTCAGTTTTAACATTGAGGAAATCTGAAGTTGGATTCGGATATATTTCCATCTCACCTTTAATTATGTCCGCATCCTCTATTTCCGGAAGGCTTACCACATTATCCTCTCCTTCTGTCAACCAATTGAGGCTGAAGTTATAGAACACAGTACAATAATCGCCTTCGCCTTGATATGATTCTTCCACATAAAGACCTATCGTCTTATCAGGCAAGATACATAAAGAAGAATACGCAGAGTTGTAAGGCACGACGCATCTGCTTGTAGGCCAGGTTTCACCTTCATCATAGCTGACATAAACGGTGACATTTTTTCTCGACGAACCTACGGGGACTGAATGGAGAAGTCGGTTTTTGTCGTCACCATTGTTTGTAGAGGTGAAACGTATCAGGTCGCCGTTACAAGCTGGAGCCACGATATCAGTCCATTCCGATGTGCTTTCCTGCCATGTAACGCCTCCGTCATCTGATATGTTATACCATCTGTTACCGTTATGTCTTATGCTCATCAATATTCTTCCGTCGACGAGTTCTGTCACTTTTGCTTCGTCACCGCCCACCGATGCTCTTTCCGAGACCTGCCATGTAAGTCCGTTGTCATCTGAATAAACGGCGTGATTACACACCATCTCTCTATTGTTGTTTTCGCGCATTGCCACCACGAACATGATTCGACCGTTTGATGTCAGCAATCCGCTGCCCGATCCGAAGAAACCCCCAAGCCATTCTTTGCGTTCCGGATCATCGCATTCCGCACCATAAATCTGATATGTAATATCTTGAGGTTCCGTCCATGTCTGCCCGTTGTCGTTACTTCTCGCGATATACATTCTCAGAGGATTTTCCGGAGTAGAGCCCCAGAAACCAGGTCCGCCCACGAAAGCTGCAATGATACCGTTATCGTCATTTGTCAATGCCAAGGCACAATCGCCAAAGCCTTGACCATGACCTGTTCCGTACGCTATAGTATAAGGTTCGCTCCATGTATGACCACCGTCAGTACTTCTGTTACATAGAATATCAATATCTTCCGGAAGGTCACCATTGTTATATTTACGTTTGTCGGTAACAGCCACAACAGATCCGTCTCTTGCTGTTATCACGGCAGGTATCCTGTAATTTGTGGAGTTATAATCTCCTGGACGAAGCAAGGTAGTACGTGCCAATATAATCTCTCGTTTACCCGACGGAGAAGTATTCTTCACCTCAACGGTTTCATCAACAGTGCTTATCTCAAGGCACGACATATCGATGAAGTTTCCTTCTACGGCATCATCCGCGACATCAACAGCAAGCCAAAGAAAGTTTACACCTTCAAGCAGCTGACCTTCGAGTTCACATTCAAAATCACCTTCTTGCGGATCGCAACTTCCGATCAAAGTGGCGTAATCATGAAATCTGTTGTTATCATATTCTTCAAGACCTGTGGTGAAGACTTTAACTCTCTCCACGTCAGCGATTCTTGTCGTTCCGTCGAGATTTAATTTTATCGATTTCAAATCGACAGATTCATCACCGTCCTTGTATTGAACCATAGCTTTCAGAATAAGTTCGTCGGTGTTGGAACGAGCTGTCAGACGGTTCTCTTGTTTTAACAATGCATTCAGTGTTTTTGCATCTTTCTCTTGTGCGGTCAAATTTAACGCCGTCACTAATGTTAATAGTAGTAATAGTTTTCTCATAGTTTTGATATATTTATATGAATAAAATCCCTTTGTAGCTAATCTTTTGTCTTCAGCCATTCTAATAATGCGTTACAACCTTCTGTCACGTCTTTCCATGTAGCTTCGAAATCTCTTGTATACCATGGATCCGCCACCTCACTATGACGAGAAGTGTAACTCATCAGCATGGAAAATTTGCCGTCAGGATCGTTGGAAAACATCTTCCTGAGATTGGAGATATTACTGTTATCCATGGCAATGATATAGTCGTAATAATCATAGTCACGTTTTGTTATCTGACGTGCTGTCTTACCTTTGCAGTCGATTCCATGTTCAGCAAGTTTCTGTCGCGCCGGCGGATATACAGGATTACCTATCTCGTAAGTCGAGGTAGCTGCCGAAGCTATTTCAAATTCATGTTCTAAACCGGCTTTTCTTACTATATCTTTCATCACGAACTCTGCCATTGGACTTCTGCATATATTTCCGAGGCAGACGAAGAGTATTTTTTTCATGTTTGCTTAAGGTTTAAAGCTTAAGGATTAAGGTTTAAGGTTAAAGTACATTCACTTCAAACCTTAAACTTTAGACCTTAAACTAAATTTTCTTTCTTTTAATTAAGTATGATGTAAGCACTTGATCGTATGCTTTGTTGATGTCAGCTTCAACATAATCGATTTGATATTGATAGCAATGACGTAGAAGTTCGTCTTTCTTCGCTGTCATTATCTCCTCGTATCTTTCTTTTATTTCTATTGGATTCAGTTTCAGTGTCTCGCCTGTTTCCAAATCAACGAAGCGATGGGGGCGATTTTCAAACTCTAATTTCTGTTCTAAGAGTGAGTCGAACACATGAAACAGTATCACCTCATGTTTGTTATATCTAAGATGTTCCAATGCCGCAAACAATTCATGATAAGAGTCAAGATTGTCGAGCATATCGCTGAATATTATCACTAAGCTTCTCTTGTGAGTCATCTCAGCAATCTTATGCAGACATTGAACGGTATTGGTTTTCGTCTTGATATTTTTCTCGTAAGGAAGCATCAGTTTGTCGAGTTCACTGTATATCATATTAGAATGTACTCTCGACAGTTTTGCCGGAGTATGTAATATGATGTCCTCGTCGAAAGTCGTCAGACCTACGGCATCACGTTGTCTGCGCATCATCTCAATGAGAGCCGCGCCACTGTAGACGGAGAACCATAATTTATTAAGGTGATTGAAGTCGAGTTTGTTCCTCACTGGGAAATGCATACTCGAACTCTTATCAATGACGATTTGGCATCGGAGGTTTGTCTCTTCCTCGTAGCGTTTCACGAAAAGTTTCTCGGTTCTTGCGTAAAGTTTCCAGTCGATGTTTTTGGTCGGTTCTCCAGCATTGTATAGACGATGTTCAGCAAATTCAACTGAGAAGCCGTGAAAGGGACTCTTGTGTAGACCGGTTATGAAACCTTCCACTATCTGACGAGCTAAGAATTCGAGGCTTCCCAGCTGAGCTATATTGCTGACTTCTATTGGCATTTATTAGATTAGATAAGTTTCTTCAATTTATCTTCGAAGACTTGTTTTGCTGCACCACCTACGTTCTTGTCAACTACCTGACCACCTTTGAAATAAAGAACTGTAGGGACGTTCATGATACGATATTTCATTGCCAAGCCTTTGCATTCGTCGATGTCAGCTTTGAAAACCTTAGCTTTACCAGCATATTCTTCTGACAATTGATCCATATAAGGAGCGATCATGTTGCAAGGTCCGCACCATGTTGCGCCGAAATCTACCATAACTGGAACTTCGCTCTGTAATACTTCTACTTCGAAAGTAGCGTCTGTAATGTGATTTGCCATAATTATAATTTTATTTAAATGTTAGTACTGATTTTTTGCAAAGATAATAAAAAGTCAACAGACAACATATAACTATCAACGGATTTTTTTTAATCTGAAAAAATGAGAATCTGAGATGACTTTCGAACTACGGCCATTGAACCATCAGCCCTTTACTTTAGCCAACGGTTTTTTATTAATGACGCATAATTACAAGAATCACCCAGGTGATGTCTCCACATTTCACTTCATAAGTTCGAAGGTCACATAATCTTTATCTTTCAACAACTCAAATATATCCTGAGCGTTGATCTTACCTTTTTCAGGATGTAACGAGCAGACCATATTATTCTCCCTATCTACAAAATGAACCGAATACGGTTGGTTACCTTTATTCTTCTTTATCGTCTCAATAAATTCCTGCGCCTCATTCTTGCCGAGTTTGTCGGTGAAAATATTAAACCTCACCTCGCGGTTTGTCTTCTCCATTATCGTTTCAAGAAGTTCCACCTTAGTAATTCTCAGTTCTTTAGGTTTAGGAGCGTTAGGGTCATCATTAGAGACGAAACGTTCCTTAACCACGCCTGTAACAAGCACCTGAGTTCCCGTCACGAGCAGAGGTCCCATCTTCAGGAAGTTCTCCTTGAATAACGGGAAGTCGAAACTTCCGCTCTGGTCCTCGATACGGTATCTTCCATATTCGGAGCCTGACTTCGCCGTGAATCTTTCCGACGAGGTCACCAATCCCGCCATTACAAACGTTGTATCCGGCTTGCTTACTTCTATAGCGTTTTTTACGTTTTCCAATTTTATGTTAGCGAAATACCTGATAGTGTTCTTATACATATCGAGCGGATGCGAACTCATGTAGAAACCTACGAGTTCCTTCTCCATTTCAAGTTCCTTTAGCTGCGACCATCGCTCACATTCAGGAAGCTGTATCGTAAACGTCTCGTCGATGTCATCAGCACTATCGGCAAACAAATCAAATTGAGCGTTATTTTTTCTCTCAAGGTATGCACTTACCGATTTTATGGCTTTCTCCACGAAAGTGGTTTTCTCGCCTTCAGCGATATGATAGAACATTGCCCGATGCATCCCCTCGAAACAATCGAAGACACCCACACCAGCAAGAGATTCTATCGACTTACGACTCACGCCCTTGCCGCTCATTCTTATCAAGAAGTCAGCGAAATCCTTGAATTCTCCGTTAGCGTTTCTTTCGTCGGTGATAGCCTGAATCACGACTTCTCCCACCGACTTCACAGCTCCCATGCCGAAACATATCTGACCTTTCTTATTGACAGTGAACTTATATTCCGACTCGTTAATGTTAGGACCTAAAACGTCCAACTTCATACGCTTGCATTCTTCTATCATGAAGACGACTTCCTTGTTATCTCTGATAGAACTGTTCAATACCGCAGCCATAAACTCTGCCGGATAATGCGCCTTCAGATATGCGGTCTGATAAGCGACCCACGAATAACATGTCGCGTGCGATTTGTTGAAAGCATAGGAAGCGAACTTCTCCCAGTCTTTCCAGATATTCTCCAAGATTGCGGGGTCGTGACCGTTGGCCTCACCCTGTGTCATGAACTTGCCTTTAAGTTCATTCATCTTTTCGATAAGCTTCTTACCCATCGCCTTACGCAAGGTGTCAGACTCACCACGAGTGAAACTCGCCAACTGCCGCGACAGAAGCATCACCTGCTCCTGATAAACGGTAACGCCGTAGGTATCTTTAAGATATTTCTCCATGATAGGAATAGGGTAAGTAATCGGCTCCTTGCCCGTCTTACGCGCGATGAATGTCGGGATATAATCCATAGGACCCGGACGGTACAAGGCGTTCATAGCGATAAGGTCTTCAAATACAGAAGGCTTCAGTTCACGGAGATATTTCTGCATTCCCGGTGATTCAAATTGGAAGGTACCGATAGTATTTCCGGAACTATACAACTCGTATGTTTTCTTATCATCAATAGGAATAGTGTCAATATCTAAATCTATTCCGTGTGTCTTCTTTATGTTAGCGAGAGCGTCTTTAATCTGTGTCAAGGTCTTAAGCCCTAAGAAGTCCATCTTGATAAGACCTACGTTCTCGACCACATGACCGTCATACTGAGTAACGAGGACATCTTCTTTTGTATCTTTATCTTTGATGGTACAAAGTGGAGCGTAATTCGTCAGGTCGGAAGCCCCGATGATAACTCCGCAAGCATGGATGCCTATCTGACGGTTCGTATCTTCAAGCTGCTGGGCGTAAGTCAACATCGTAGAGATATTCTCATCGTCACCTTCGAGCATCGCCTTTATCTCCGGCACATATTTAAAACAGTTCTTAAGATTGACTTTAGGCGACTTACCTTTTTCATCTTTAATACTATCTGGGAAGCTTCTTTCCGGTATGAATGATTTTATCTCGTTTACTTTAGGAATTGGTATCTTCTGCACGCGGCTCACGTCAGCGATAGACGATTTCGTCGCCATCGTACCGTAAGTGATGATATGAGCCACTTTCTCTTTACCGTACTTCTCTGTAATCCAATCCAAGACCTTACCGCGACCATCGTCATCGAAGTCGACGTCAATATCAGGAAGTGAGATACGGTCTGGATTAAGGAAACGCTCGAAAAGCAGGTCGTACTTCAGTGGGTCGACGTCGGTAATTTTCAAACAGTAAGCCACAACAGAACCTGCTGCCGAGCCACGACCCGGACCTACGGAGACGCCGAGCTCTTCACGAGCGCCGCGTATATAATCCTGAACTATGAGGAAGTAACCAGGAAATCCCATCGTCTTCATGATATGAAGCTCGAATACGATACGTTCGCGTTGTTCTTCTGTAAGCTCTTTTCCGTAACGACGTTCCGCACCTTCCCATGCGAGTTTCGCAAGATAGTCGGCTTCCAACTTTATACGATATAATTTATCGTAACCGCCTAACTTCTTTATCTTCTTCTCTCCCTCTTCCCTGCTCATCACCACCTCGCCGAGTTCGTTGCGGGTAAACTCGTTAAACAGATCCTCTTCCGTAAATTTCTGACGATATTCTTCTTCAGTGCCGAAATCCTTTGGGATATCGAATATCGGCATGATAGGGTCAGAGTCGATGGAATAAGCTTCTACTTTATCCACGATTTCCTGTGTGTTTTCAAGAGCTTCTGGAATATCGGCGAACGCCACTCCCATCTCCTGCGGAGTCTTCAGCCATTCCTGCTTGGTGTAGTGCATTCTGTTAGGATCGTCGAAATCCTTTCCTGTGCTGAGACATATAAGTCTGTCGTGAGCCTCGCTATGTTCCTCTTCCACAAAGTGAACGTCGTTGGTTGCGACAATCTTAGTATTTGTCTTTCTCGCTAAATCAATCAAGACCTTATTAACTTCCTGCTGACGTTCAAAAGTCTCTTGGTCAGCATTGGGTTTATCAGTCTTATGACGTTGTATCTCTATATAGAAGTCATCGCCGAAGATATTCTTGAACCAATGCAGCGATTGTTCCGCACCTTCGATGTCGCCGTTCATGATTTTCTGAGGCAGCTCTCCGCCGAGACAAGCCGAACATATTATCAAGCCTTCGTGATATTTCTCTAAGAGCGAATGGTCGATACGCGGGTTATAATAATAACCGTCGATATAAGCTATAGAAGAAAGTTTACAAAGGTTCTTGTATCCTTGTTTGTTTTTAGCCAATATAATAAGGTGATAACCTCTGTCGGCACGGCCATCGCGTTTGTCGATGCTCACCGGAGCGCAATAAGCCTCCATGCCGATAATAGGTTTGAAGATCTTTTTCTTGAGGATGTCAATCTCAACGGCAGCGTCATCTTTCTTAGCGTCGTCAACTTCTTTATCGTTAAGAATCTTTTCCTGTTCCTTTATCTTATCCTTAATCTTGCCGTTATATTTGTTAGCAGCATCGGCGAACTCTTTTATTCCGAACATATTTCCATGATCGGTGAGAGCCATAGAAAACATATTGTTCTTAGTACATTTCTCAATCAGGTCAGGCACTTTCGACATACCGTCGAGGATAGAGAAATGAGAGTGTACGTGCAGATGCGTGAAATGTTCCGGAGTATATGTAGTGTCGAAAGGTCGAAGGTTCGCAGAGTCGGAAGATTGTTGAGGTTGTTTTTCTTCAATATTGGAAACGACTTTTATTCCGGCAGGTTTTATCATTTCAGGATTAGCTTCCTTAAAATTTTTAAAGAACTCCTCACCTTCTTTTATCTCTTCGTTGATGACATTGATACGCACGAGTTCGAGGAACACTCGGGCGGTAGCCTCTACGTCGGCGGAAGCGTTATGAGCCATATCGAATCCCTCGTTGAACAGCAGTTGATGAATCTCGGCAAGTTTAGGTTTCTTAAACTTACGTCCAGGACCTCCTCCCAACTTACAGAAATCAGCGGTCTTCTCCGTACAAGTGTCGATGATATTCACACCTCTGAAAGGATTGATACCTTTGACTCTCAGAAATTCGCAAGCCGTTATATTCAAGTCGAAACTGACGTTATGTCCAACAATATATTTCACATCTTTCAGGTTATCCAAGAAAAGATCGAGAATATCGTTGAGGTTTTCACCTACGTTAAGAGCGTGTTCCGTACTGATACCATGCACCATTGACGCATTGATAGGAATGATAAAGCCTTCTGGCTTAATGATATGATTTTCCGCCTTGATAAATTTCCCCTTTTCATCATGAACCTGCCAAGCGATCTGTACCATGCGAGGCCAGTTATCGAAATTTGTCAAGGGCGCATTCTTATCTAATGGAAGACCAGTGGTCTCGGTATCGAATATCAAAAACATAAAAACTTATTTTAAGTATAAAAATAGACTTTGCTAATATTGATTTTCAAGGATGTATGAAAAACAAATCTTCTTTCCAAAACTAAGAATTTTTTCGGAAATATAAATAAATGTTGATAAATATTTTTGTTATTTTTGCGGGTAAAAGAACTAATTCTGATGAATATCACATTATATCACGGGTCTCATATTGAGATAAAAGAACCTTTAACTAATTTCGGAAGAATAAACCATGATTTCGGTCAGGGATTTTACTTAACGAATATTAAGGAAGAAGCCGAATCATGGGCGAAAATAACAGCTGCCCGTAATGACATAGACGCACATGCAATTGTAAGTGTATATAATTTCGATTATTTCAAGGCGAAAAACATAGGATACCGTTTCAACGAATTTGAGACATACAATATCGAATGGTTGAAATTTGTCGTCGGATGTCGTAAAGGGAAAGACGTATTTTCAGAATACGACATAGTGATTGGCGGAGCCGTCAACAATGAAATCGCAGATATAGTAGATAATTACGAAAAAGGTATCGTTACAGCGGAGCAGGCACTCGGTATGTTGAGAAATAAAAACGTCAATCATCAGATCTGCATATTAAATCAGGAAATCATCGAATACTGTTTAGAATTTGATTACAGTTACATAGTTAGCAAATGACATGATCATACATGTAATTTATAGAAGTCTTCTAAATTAATTTTAGAATTACGACAAGTTGTTTTTTTTCCTATATTTGCACATCACATAAAATTCATCACTTATGAGAAAAAGTTTATTTTTAGTATTGGTTGTCATCATATTTGGTATGACGAGTTGTTCATTACATGATGGGTTGACACACAATTTAAATCAAAATTCCACCAATGTAGTTTTACAAGATAACAACTACACTATTGTTCAAAAGGTCAGAGGCGAATCGCAAGCCGACTATTTCTTCTATTTTGGCGGTTTCCGAAAGAAAGGCTTGATTGAAGAAGCTCGCGCTGATATGTTAGAGAACGCAAATTTAATAGGCAGTTCGAAAGCTGTCATCAACGAAACCGTTGAGACAAGTTATACCACATTCTGCGGAATTTATAGTAACGTCAAGGTTACGGTTTCAGGTTATGTAGTTGAGTTTAAGGAATAGTCACGTAACATTCCTGTTAACACAAGACAACGTAACGGCTGTCACTTCGACTGAGGTGTCAGCCGTTTTCTTTTGTTAAAATTAAGGGGATTACTACAAATTACTTTACAAATGATTAAGGTTCATCCTCCCTGTCTGTTGGAAAACAAATAGCAGTTATATCAATAGTTGTATATTTGCCCATAAGATGTTTTAACTTATCTTTAAAGTTACTATTCGGCGAAATGGTGAAAAGCAAATATTGAATCATACTTATGCGATAGTAGATTCTTTTAAGATTCTTGAAGTATTTCTTTTCAGTCATCCAAAAGACATCTCCAAGTTCCTCGTTTACTGTATTTACAATAATACTTCTAAAAGCGACTTCGATTTTTTCTATCTCATTAAACAACAACAGACGTAATTTTCTATCAAAACGATACATGTTCATAACCTTGTCGAATGTCGCATTGACTTTAAACAAATGCTTGTGTTTGGGTTCTTGATAAAGAGGATAGAAATACGCTTTAAGTCTGTAATAGCCAATATTACGAATATAATTTATTGATTTTGCTTCATCAGCTATTGACAGTCCTTTTCTTTTGAGAACAACAATTAAATCATCTGCTGTTCTGTTGGTTTTATTAAATTTTGGCATTGGTATAATATTAAAAAACGACCTGCCAATTTGAGCATTGTCAAGAGGCTTGGCAGGTTCTACTTTGAGTGCGAAGATATAAAGAAAAACCTTCACTTCTACAATTTTAACATTTTTTAACTTTTATGTTCCTAAATGGAAAGTTTACGGACATAGGAATACATAATGGCTCGACTCTGATATTCGAGATAGAACTGTTCGGGATAGTATGAGAGTCGTAAATCTAATTAGCGGACTTGGTACGGAGAATGTTCCCACAAATTAGCACAGATTGACACGGATTATTTTGTCCTCGAATTTACACGAATTTTTCGCTAATGATTTTGTTTCCACGTATCGCGGGGATCGACGCGTATCTTTTACGAACTAAACAGGAACTTGACAAGAAGATGACAAGAAGATGACAGGAACTTGGTAGGAAATTGAATTTTTACCGATGGCTTTGTATGATGTCTTTTATAAAATAACAGTCGGGCTATTTAAGAAGCCCGACGGAAATAAATTGAATAAAATAAATTGAATGCGCTTCGCTTTTATTCTGAGACGGGGCGAACGGATCGACCGTAGTAGCGATAGTGCCAATACACGTACTGATCGCCACTATTGAAGTAAAGGTAGTACGCGTAATTGCTATTGCTCCCGTATGGCGAAGAACTCCAATAGCCGCCGTCCTTTCTGGAGCGGTAGAGCCATGACCCGTCACGGTCGCCCGCAGTAGGAAGAAATATACAGTTGTCGTTCGGACCGGTAACTTTATAACCACTAACTCCATTCTGTACTATCCGTTTCCATGTACATTTTTTCTTTAGTTCTTCTAATTCATCTTTTGTTGGCATTCTCCACGTGCTTCCCCAATTGACTCTTGCTATATCGTGTTGCGGATTGAGATTATAATCTCCATCTATTATGCCTTGCGACTGCAATTGCGATATATTAAGTCCATGAGTACGAATATTACTTATTGTATATGTAAATTTCGCCCTTGTCTCTCCCCAGGCGTAATAGTTACCGTAGTCTTCTGGTTTGTCAGCTCCGACATTGCAGGTTGCCCATTTCAAGCCAGATGGCAAACCGAGGTCAACGTATTCGTGTCCGTTAATTTTGTTATCTCTAATTACAGATTCTATAACAACAGTCTCCTCATTTTCAGTCTGTATCTGTGTATTTGTATTTATGCTATTCTGTGTCTTTGCTCCTTCTATATCCAACAACTTTAAAAACTCATCTATACTTTGAGGTCGTTTTTTTCTGTTGAGTTGCATTGAAATTTCTATTGTCTGTCTTGTCTTTAAACTTATCGTATTTGGCATTTCATCTAACTCCTCTCCACTCGCCAACAGCGTGGCACTCAATGGCGTGATGCCTGTAAGCATATTGTATAAGGTTGCTCCCAATGAATATATGTCTGTGGCAGGATAGAACTGTACCAATTCATTGCCCATCTGTTCCAAAGGTGCATATCCAGGTGTCTTGCCTATCAAGGTCGAAGTGTTTTCACCAGATTCTTCGTCATATTGTTTTGAAGTTCCAAAATCAATGAGAATAGCCTTGTCGTTTTCGTCTATCATTATATTGCCTGGCTTTATATCAAGATGAAGGCGGTTTTGTGAATGGACGTATGCAAGTGCTTCCGAGACTTCTCGTATATATTTCAAGGAAAGACTTTCGCTCAAAGGTCCTTTTATTGTGACAATGTCACGTAACGACTTACCTTCTATGTAATCCATCACATAGTATGCCGTGCCATTTTCCTCAAAAATGTCTTTCACTCTTACTATGCCCTGATGTTTCATCTTATAAAGAACCTTGGCTTCTTCTATAAATTTTCTCTTGAGCTTATCTACCAATGGTTTCTTGCCTTGTGTGCCTACAGTTACATGAGAAGTATTCTCATCGCGGTTACAATAATCTTTGACGAAAAATTCCTTTATAGCGACTTTCTCATCAAACATGGTATGAAGAGCCTCGTAAGTACAGCCAAAACCTCCGTTACTGATAAAACGTTCTATCCTGTATTTACCGTTCTGTAATAATGTTCCTTGTTTTAATTGCATGATGATTTGTTTTTAGTTATCCACTTCTTTCATAACTACTTCGATTGAATTATCGGTATCGGGATTTTCATCTTTGTCTCCGCCCCAAGTGACAATTGCTAATATCAAAACAGCCACCACACATAAACCTATCAGTATCCATTTCAATAATGATAAATGTTTTTTATCTGATGGTTTATCCTGCTGACTTTCTATCTTTGTATAGTGTATTTTCTTTTTATCTTCAGAAGTATCTTCAATGACTTCAGTCTTTTCATCATCTAATTCAACTCCAGCTACGATAAGCTCGTCATCATTGCTGTCGTCTTCAGCTTCTGCAATTACATTGTCAATTGGTATAAGGAAACATGTGTAGTTGTCTTTGGTATTTCCATCGCATACTCGCTTTATTGTCTCTAACTTCTCCTTATCGGAGATTGGTGAAGCAAGTATCTCACAAAGGCGTTCGTTTGTCAGCTGTTCCAACACTCCATCACTGCAAAGGAAGAAATAGTCGCCCGACTGAATGTCGCTGAATGAGAACACATCGGCTTTATAGCGACGTTCCAAATTTGGCTGCATCGCACGAGTAATGATATTCTTCTGCGGGAAATTGACAGCCTCTTCTTCGGTAAGTTCACCCGCTTTTAGAAGGTCGTTTACAAGAGAATGATCTGACGACTGGTAAATAATACCTAAACGACCATTTGCCAAATCGGTGTTTGCAGGTCGAACATGATAGATACGACTGTCGCCTATGTGAGCTACGAGATAGCCTTTTTTATGTAGATACAGGCAAGTCATAGTTGTGCCCATCTTCTTTACTGAGCCATTGTCTTTTTTATCCAACTCATCGTATGCGTATGCCAGCGCTTCCTTAAAATAATCTGTAGTTACAATTCCATCGGCAGGCATGTTGGTTTCAAAATAATGACCTAATGCATGGCATACTGTATCACTGGCGACTTCTCCGTTGTCGTGTCCGCCCATACCATCACATAAAATAAAGAAACGGTTTTCTGTGTTCAAGTCTTGTGCTGAAGGATATACATTATCTTCTTGATTATCCTTACGTCCAATCTCGCTGAAGGTATGTGGCTGTCTTATTGTTATTTTCATATTTATACTATTTGTGTTGCTTCATCGTCTGTCTCTTCCAAATAGATATCGGTTTTTCCCAAGGTCATCTTGTCGCCAAACTTGATTTTAAGGATGTCGCCACGTTGAATCGGTTTGTCGTTGAGAACGATGATATTTTTTGAATTAATTTCCACTAAATGATGCTCTATTCCATAAGGAGTCTGCACCACATCAATCTGCAAATGACGACGGCTCATATATTCGTCATGCGTAATTTGTATGTCTGCTTTACCACTTTGCGCCAAGCGTCCAATAACATTAGTTCCCATCTTAAGCGGACAGCGTTGTCCTGTAGTTGATACGCGGATCTGCCCAAGATCGTTTTTCTGTTGCATCATAGCAGAGGGCATCTGTGTTGCCTCGTCGTCACTGCCTTGTCCGCCCTGTCCCATGGCACCACTCATATAGACATTGGCTTTTGCTTTGAAATGACAGATAGGACAATCTACGATTTTCTCGTGATAGCCTGGCACTTCAGGGAATGAGAGCCGGGTCTTGCAATTTGGACATACTAAAAATATCTTTCCCATCTCTTACTATTTATGACATTGAACTCACATCGGCATCGTTCATATAATCAGGAAGATTGTCATTAGAAGCGTAGTACACTTCATTCTGTTGCATCGACATTTGAATCAAATCGTTGGTCTCAATATTACAATCTTCAATGTCATAGATTTCATTATATGGGTCGATTTGATTATCATAGTTCTCATCAATCATGAGTGCATCCATTGTACCATCGTTATCAACATCAACGAGAAGAGCCTGTTCGCCTTCTACTTCAATAGCAGCAACAGTCATTTGGTTGCCTTCATTATCGACTACAACTTCTACACCCAAAACTTTGACACCTTCAACCTCAGAGTCATCGTCAACCATTTCTGTATTAGAAGCCATCATGTCTTGTTCCGTTTGATAATGTTCCTCTGCCACATAAGCCGACCCCGCGTTATCTCCAGCTATTGTATTATAATCAATCTTAGACTGATATTCTGCACGTTCTTCGGCAGACATATTATTCCATTCTTCAGCGTAATAAGTGTTGTAAACATGACCTCTCCATTCGAATGCCCCACCAGGACCAACCTGAGCACGAGCATCGGCGAAAGCCTCAGCGAAAGTAGCTTTGTCATCAACCTGAGCTATGCGCACGCCCTCGTCTGTTGCCAGAAGAACGTCTTCAGGTTCTGGAGTTATGTAAGCTTGTTCTTCTGCCACGACGGTCTCAGTTGTAATATTTTCTGTATTTTCGGCAGATGCGATTACCTCTTCTTTTTCGTCGTCTTGAGCGGTGTTTGCAGCGAATGAGCTACCAGCCACGCCACTTGCAAGACCGGCAGCGAAGCCACCAGCAGCGTAAGCGGCTTTTTCATTTTTAACAGATGTCTTTTTTGCTGTTACTTCATTGTTTTCCATAACTGTATTTTCTTTTTTATCATTAATATTTTTGTTCATCATAACTATTTCTTCTGATTGGTTCTGATTATTTGTTTCTTTGGTGTTCATGATTGATAATACCTATCACTACTCGTATATTGCGGGGTCTGTAACATCAAATAATTTCTCCAATTCATGACTAATGCCATTTAGTATAGGCTTTTTTTGTTTGTACAATGCAGGTAACACATAATTAACGCCTCCTCTATTTGATGTAGAACTATAAACAAAACCCTTATATGAACAACGTAATTCCGCCATATCACTCATAAAAAACAAATGAAACAACAACTGTGGAAAATAATATTCTTCATGAAAACGTCCATCAGTTTTCATCACCTTAACAGATGTTAAAAATCTAATGGGATAAGTGATAATTAAATCTATCAAATTATAGTTACTAAATTCATCTTTTGTCGGAATCCTTAAATCAAAAAACAATGTTTGTTCATTTTTTGGTGTAAAGCAACTAAACCATCGCTGTTTCCCTTCCTGAACTTTTCCACATTCTATATTTGCAGTTTCTTTTGAATCTGCTAAATATAAACATGGCATACCAGCCATACTATATCTTGAATAAGATGCATATCTACGAATTTCATAAGGAATATGCCAACAATTATTTGGTTTACCATCCATATCTACCATTCTATACAAGCATGCTCTATTATTTAAAAATTCAAATGAAAAACAATTTACATATTCATCTTCCCAATATATACTAATCTTTTTTTTGCTTTTAAGCAATGCGTAAAGTTTTTTACATGCGGTCCATGTATCTCCCTTGTAGTAATGTTCAAGAATAGCTATACATTCTTTGAAAATAAGATCACAAAAGTTTATAAAACGTTTTTTGGTAATTTTTCCTTTAAAAAAACCATACATTTCTATTGAATTAACAAGATCTTGTTCGTCTAGTAAATTTAGTAATCTCTTGTATATACAATACTTATTTTGTACATAAGAGTAAAAAGGATCCTCTACTCTACCTGTTCCTTCTACATAGCTCTCTTGTATCTCTCCATAAATTTTTGTTAGAAATTCTGTTACATTCATAGCATTCACATTATTATTTACCTAATTTAATTTATCCAAATCACTCCGACTATTAATAATATCCAAAACTAATATAGCTATCATCAATCTGTAACCAGACGTATTGTTAGCCCCTGTTACGATAGATGCCCGTTAATCTCATCCTTTATTTGAGCAGGTTCTATAATTTTAGTTGTTTCATCAGTATTAATATTTGAACGTTTTATCATTATTTTAGTTAGAGATTTTTTTGCACGCATTTCCCATTTATAAGCCTCTGAAATATTTTGTTCAATTCCGTATCCACCACTACTGTACATGTCAGCAATATTCTCAAAGATTACATCTTCATATGACTCCTTTAATTTATCAGCATTTCCTAATTCAAAAGCTTTTTTATAAAACTTTATTGCTTTTGCATAGTTTTTCTCAATGTCATATCCATAATAATAAAAATCACCCAATATCGTCATGGCATCTATATCACCCAATACAGCGGCCTTCTCATAATATTCCATAGCTTTCGAAACATTTTCTTCCATATCATAATACAATGCTACGTCTTTTATAATCTTAGCATTTCCTTTCTCTGCAGCCAGTGAGTACCATCTATGAGCTTGTTCTTTTTCTCTTTTGTCATCACTATAAGCAAAATCTTCTGCAATATCAAATAATTTTTCTGCACTACACATATCAATAACCTTTGCATAAAGTTCTGATGATTTGTCAATATTACGTTCTGTACCATATCCAGTCTCATAATAATAAGCAAGTTTAGCAAGTGATTCGCCAGTTTGTATTTTCTCCGCTACTCTTTCTGTCCAAACAAAGGCTTTCTTAGGATTTTTAGAAATACCCAAACCATTCTTATAATAACAAGCGACTTCACCCATTGCATTGATATCACCGTTTTCAGCATCATGAAGATATAATGCAAAGGCTTTATTATATATTTCAAAAGCTTTTTTCTTATCTTTCTTTGTGCCTATTCCATCATTATAAAGCCATGCCAAAAGGTCCAATACAAACGCATCCACTTCCTCAGATTCAGTAGCTATTTTACACCATTCAAAAGCTTTTATATCGTCTCTTTCTACACCATCTCCATCAAGATACGCCATCACAACTCTGAGTTGTGCTTTGTAATGTCCCATATTTGCAGCTTTGAGATATAATGGAAAATGGTCTTCTGGTTTACTATCTTCTTCATATCTTATACTTTCTGCTTTTTCAAAATATGTTTGAGCCAATTCTATAGATTCACTATTCGAAGAACGAACATACTCAATTGAAGACTTTTCTGCTATCATTGTATATTATTTTTGAATGAGCTGACACTATCTGTACAATCTTGCTTACGCACTTTATCACCACTCTACTTGTCCTAAGACTTTTTCTATTTTATATTTTCCGTTTTGGAGGAGAGTGCTTGTTGAGAGGTGCATAGTTATAGTATTATAATTTATCTTTGAGGTTGAATCAAAAACTTCTCTAATTGACATTTAAATTTTTCTTCCTTGGAATATCTCTCAATATACGATTCTATAAAAGAATTCCATTTTATAACATTCTTACTTATGTTTCGTAATTCTTCTATAACTTTTTCACGATTCTCACCAACAGCATATTTTAATTCTTCTATAAGTGCATCTTGATTATCAAAAACATGCTGTCCATATAACATATATTCCTGTTCAATCACTTCCAAATCTTTCTCAAATGAATCTTTCATATCTTTTAACATTTTATAATCTTTTTATTATTCATAATCACATTCCAAGAAACCATATTGTTGTAATACAGGAATGGCAAAGATTAAATAGGCATCTACTTTTTCTCGAACTTTTAAGATATATTTAAGTACATCGGTATTTATTTTGATATTGTGAGGATTTCCATGTCTATCTGTTGGAAATCTATAATAATACGAATTAGTATCCAAATCATGAACATTTTTTTGGATTTTTTCCAATTCTCCTTGGAGCCTTATTGTTTCTTTTTTAAATTCTTCATATGTACCATCATCTTCAGAAATATTATCTAACGCTATATCTATTATATGATCAAAACAATTGAATAATTTACATATCGAATGTTCATTTTTTATCTTTTTAATTATTTTCTGATCCAAATATTCCTCTCCAGCATCTAAAAGATTCTGTTTTAATGATAATTCCATAGAATGTCTAATTAGATAAAACAGAGGCATATATACATCATTTATTGAAATTTCATTTTCTATTATTCCTTTAATTATCAAATATACAGACTCATCATAATCCGTTGCCATCTGCCCCATGGCATACAAACCAGAAGTATGAATTTCATATCGTCCTTTGGGTTCATTTGGCAATTCAATATCAATACCAACCAAATTTAAAAAGAATTTTAAAGGGTTCAAGATATACAATATATCATCTTTGAAATAATGGTTGTCTTCTTTATCTGTAATATATCTAAAATCTCCGCCATCTCCATCACATCTCAATACATCTAATTGTGATAATAAGTCGTCTGGTAACCCTTCCGTTTTTTCAAACAATTCTTTTAAAGAATGTGTGTTTTCTGTTATCAAATATTGCTTCTTTATAAAAAGTTCTACCGTATGTCTAAATATAAATAGGAAAGACATATATCTTATACCTAAACTCTCTTTATTACGAGCTAAAAAGCAAAGAATATTTTTATATTGCTCATAGTATTCGTTCCAATCAATAGATTTATTTGTTATTTTCAAATCCAGATTATCTATAGTTTCGTCATTAAATTTTCGTAATATCATAATTCACTTCTTTTAATTTCAATTATAAGATTATAATTTTGATACCTCAACAATATATTCTTCAAACAAGATTGCAATGTCAGCACCCTTTGGGATTTAATGTCTAACATCTCTTGATTTACAATAAATAAATTCCTTTATTTTTTCACCAACCTTATATTGCGACCAACAATTTCAGGGAGAGGCTTAAATATTACTTCTTGTACAGCATCACCAAAACAAGGATTCATATTTCTATAACTGCACATTTTTTTTCATATTTCTCCAAGTAAATACAATAATCTTCATCGATTGTTTTTAAGTTTTCTATACCGATAAATTCTATTGATTCATTCGCTTCATTTATAAACGCAACATGTTCCAAACCGTTAGTGTTCTTATTTTTAGTTTTTCCTTCAACTAAAAAGCAACAATCTCCACCTACATGATTAAGTCTTGAACTCATATAATCGTATTCTATCATTCCTGTCATTGGTATAAAAATAGAATTTCCATTTTTACCTGTAACTTTATACCCTTCTTCGCCTTCTAACGTAATTTGTGTCCAATCGCATTCTGTCAATAGTTCTATAAAATGAGCTTCTGTTGGGATAATGTATCCTTGTTTTTTTAGATTAACAAGATTTTCATCTTCCTCTATTAGCTTTAAATTAAGTCGTTTAGCGTCTGCATCATATATTTGCCGAAATGGTGAACCACCTTCATATGCCATTAATCTGGAATTTGTCAGATAATATATCCCACCATCACAAATATTAGATGCTCCAACATTATTTGCCGCCCACTTTACACTTAAACCTAAATCTACAACTTCATCAAGTTTACTATTTTGTGGAGTTTTCTTTACATTCAGTTGAAACAAGAAAAGGATTATAACAGCAAATACAATAGCAAATATTATATAAACACCTTTATTACCTTTTTTCTTTTCCTTCTCGGCGACAATCGTAACTGTTGGTTTCGGTCTATCATCAACATATTTAGGTTGATGCATATTATCACTCAAAACTGGTTCATCTAATACTTTTGTAGATTCATCCTCTACTTTTTTATATCGAGACTCAATAGTTTTTGTTTCTTCGTTAGATTTCTCAGGACTATTATTTCCTAACATATCCAAGAAATCTTTCACATTTTCCGGTCTATCCTTTTTTCTAACCTGCATTGCTTTAGTTATCGCCGTCTTAACACCATACGATAATTTGTTTGGCAACTCAGGTAATCCTTCATTCAACACTTCTGCCGCTTGTGGTGGGGTATTACCAGTTAACAATTTATATAATGTGGCTCCTAATGAATATATATCAGTCTGTGGAGAAAACATATTTACGCCTCCAACATTATATTGTTCCATAGGAGCATAACCATGACTGATACCAACGGGCGTAGTACTAGTTTGGCCACCTTGTGCATCGTATTGTTTTGAAAGTCCGAAGTCTATTAGGATTGCTTTGTTATCTGTTTGACGAACCATGATATTGGCTGGCTTAACATCCAAGTGATTAATGCATCGCTGATGAATAAAATCCAAAGCCTGAGAAACTTGTTTGATGTAAGCTATAGCATCAGCTTCCGACATCGCACCATATCGGTTCACTCTATCCAACAAAGATTCGCCTTCTATGTATTCCATTACGTAATATGCCGTATTGTTTTCCTTGAAAATGTCATGAATATGAATAATATTCGGATGATCAAGTTGTGAGATTGTACGAGCTTCTTTCAAAAACTTATTCAAGAAGCGTTCTACAATCTCATGATTACTCTGTGTTCCAAGAGAAACATGACTTGTCGTTTCGTCTCGTTCACAATATTCTTTAAAGAAAAATTCCTTGATACAGACTTTTCTGTCTAATAATTCTTGCGTTGCGAGGTAAGTGATACCAAATCCGCCTTGTCCTAAGACGCGTTCTATTTTATATTTCCCGTTTTGGAGGTGTGTTCCTGATTTAAGTTGCATAGTTAAATTACCTTAAAATTTATAAGGCAAATTAACGAAGTTTTAACTTAACAAACAAATATGCTGAAGCAATAATTGACGAAATACCGGACTTAGTTGATGAAATATGTGATATTGCCTATTCTATCTTGTAAAAAAAATTTTATTATCAAAATTCACTATTTGAATAAAAAATCACTACATTTGCAAAGGAGTAAAATTCGCAATTCGCGAACTGCGAATTTACCAATATATATGAATGATTATAAATATAATAGGTATATGAAAACATTAAAACCGCAGGATATATTAATACTATTAAAACTGATAACTTACAAAGATGCCACTTTCGTTATAAAAAATATATCTTCTGCTTTAAAAATTAGTCAATCTGAGATATCGGAAAGTCTTGAAAGATGTAAGAACAGCGGACTAATTGACTCCACAAAGAAAAAGGTAATGAGATTAGCTTTAGAAGAGTTGTTAGTGCATGGAATAAAATATGTATTTCCAGTAACTCCCGGTGAAAGAGTACGTGGAGTACCTACTGCACACAGCGTATCACCAATGAAAGAATTGATAGTCTACAATAATGATGACATTTTTGTATGGCCTCATCCCAAAGGTACAGTCAGGGGCTCTGCCATAACTCCGCTATATCGTACAGTTCCAGAAGTTGTTCAAAGCGATGAGGAACTTCATCAACTTTTGGCTATTGTTGACTGTATCCGTTTGGGCAAACGGCGTGAAGTAGAATTGGCAACTGAGGAACTTAAAAAAAGGTTAGCGTATGAATGAATTGAGTTTACGAATGATTGAAGTAGTGGCATCTGGTTTAGATGATTTGAACGAAAACGTTGCTTTTGTTGGTGGTGCAGTAGCTGGTTTATATGCTGATGACCCAGCATCAGAAGATGCACGCCCAACTATGGACGTGGACTGCGTTTTGCAATTAAGTACAATAAATGATCAATATGAATTAGAAGAAGCTCTACAAAAACGCCATTTTCAACATGATATCGAATCTAGTGTTATATGCCGATGGATTTATAAAGGAATAACTGTTGATATAATGCCAGACGACGAACACATACTCGGATTCTCAAACCGATGGTATAGTAAAGGCATGGAAAATAAAAAGGATTACATTCTTCCGAATGGGAAAATAATTCACATATTCCCTGTTACTTACTACTTGGTGACTAAACTTGAAGCCGTAGCATCACGTGGCGGAAATGATTTACGTCAAAGTCATGACTTCGAAGATTTCATCTATGTACTGAATGGATGCACTACAATAGAATATGATTTACGTACAATCACAGATAATGAATTACGATGTTACTTAGCTAATAAGTTTAATGATTTGCGAAAAGACGCCAATATAGAGGAATACATAGAATGTGCACTACCATACGGCGAAGAAGAACGATGTGAGTACATTCTCTCGTTATTGGAGATTTATCTCTAACGCCAATCCATCAACACCCACGTATCATCAAAATTTCCCCACATGACAGGGTGCTGTTTGGCTTCGCTTTTCTCAACTACACCTTGGTGTACAAAATCAAAGAGTTCCTTCGCAGTGATCATACGGTCAAGATTGTCGTCAGCTCCACCACGAAGACCACGAATAAGATATGTCGTAAAAACTCCATTTACCATAAAAGGACTCTCAATGGAACTTTCACCACCTCGAGATGAAAGAAACAATAATACGTTAGAATCGTCATTATCAGAAGAATGACTGTTTTGTCTACTATCTACACGTAAACCACCAGAGAAACAAGCATCTGCAAAAATTATCTTAGTCTTTGCTTGCGACTGTTTCAGTACGGATCGAATCTCCTGATAAGTAATGCCGTCGGATTGTTTGCTCATATCGTAAGGACAGATGCCACCTTGATAGCCATGTCCGCTGAAAGAAAACACAATCATATCATCCTCATCGGCACGTGAGAACTGATCGTGTAAAGCTTTCAGTATGCGTTCCTTAGTAGCATAACGCCCTGTGATTAAAATAACATGCTTAGTCTTTGTCTTATACAATTCAGCTATATCCTTAGCGTCTTGCTCAGGCAAAAGAAGGTCAGCAATAGTTTTATAGTCTGACACCCCCACTGCCACAACATAAATGTCTTCCTTAGCATCACTGCTTAAAGGAGACAAAACACAACATAATATAATGATAATTATAAACAAGCGTTTCATACCCATTTGCATTTACAGAAGTTACATGTTGATTTGTTCTCAAGATTTTCGTATGGGATAAATCCTAAAAAGTTTCCACATTTAGGACATACATAATCTATCATAAACTGCTTGTTAAGTGCTTCCAACTTCTCTGGATTATCACGATTACCATTGTATGACTTGAATAATGAAAAGACTAACAAACCAAGTCCAACAACTGCAATCACAGGAGAAAGAGCACCTAAACCTGGGATACAAGCAGCACCCAAAGACACAATTGCCATCAATGTCATAGGCAGCATACGATAAAAATTAGTCATACCAGCTTCCTTCTGTATCGCAAGTTTATCTGCTGTATATTTTTCATATACCGACTTCAACTTGCGAAATTCCATTTCATATCGTTCTTGATTTGGATCTACAGCTGGTTTTGCAAACTGTTGTAACGGATTTTGCTGTTGAGCTTGTCGAAGTTTGATGTTTGCAGCTTGTAATGGCAATAGATCTCGTACAGCAACACTAAAATTAGCACCTAAACGTAATATCGTATCAGGAGTTACCACTGTACGTATTATGCTATTACCATTGACAAAAGTGCCGTTTATGCTAAGGTTCTCTAAGGTATATGTGCCATCAGCATTAATAGTAAGTTTGCAATGTTCTCGACTTACAGTAGTATCTGTAATAGGTGTACGTTGTGTACCTTTACGACCAATGATAATCTCCATGTTTTTATTGTTTTTGTGTGTATAATTCTTTCAAACTTTTCAGAGCTTCTTTTGACACAGAAATGGAAAACACATTTGATGTATCAAAATTTGCAAGTATTAATTTATGTTTCAATGTATTGATTTGAAACACACAAGCACTATTGATGATGTACTTTTTGCCTATACGTATAAACGGTTGCTTCTTGCCTTGTAATTTCTCATCTAACAACGTTTCCAATTTTGCCAGACTATATAAAACAGATGCTTTCTGACCATTAGCAAAAAATATATGAGTATAATTGCCATCAGCTTCAAAGTAAACTACATGACGCAGACTAACTCTGACCAATTCATCTCGAGTGTTGAATAATAATGTATCCATATCCTATCTGAGAATTTCAGTTATTTGACAAAGGTAGAGATTTTATTTATTCGATTTTGCTTTTTTAAAATTATTTTATTCAACAAAAAGCCGCCTCAATTCAAATCCTCAAATCGGTTTTATATAAACATCAAGAGCACAGTACAAGTCTGTTGACTATTGTCCATTCCCTTAACAACAATTAACATCTCTCCCACTCTTTCATTAACATTTACGTTAAAGATTGTTAAAATCGAAATATTTCCTTTACAAATACTTGACAAATGTAAGGTGATGGTTTAATTTTACAAGGAGAATTAACCAAAGTTTATGATGTTATGACTGCACTTATTAAAATTGATGGCGAGTATGCCAACTGGATTAAAGATTTAAGTTTACGTTTCAGACAGAGTCAGATAAAAGCTGCTATCAGAGTCAATAGTGAGATGCTGAGATTTTATTTTTCACTTGGTGCTGATATTGTAAACAAGAAAGCGGAAAGTCGATGGGGAGATGGTTTCTTCAAAAACTTAAGTCGTGATTTACAGAATGCGCTACCTGGAGTCAGAGGGTTCTCTGAAAAGAATTTATATTACATGAAACTAATGTATCTTCTTTATAGAGAATGCTTTGAAAAGTTCCCACAAGATGTGGGAAAAATCGGCAATCATAATTTATTTAACCCTGATGATTTATTCTCTATATCATGGAGTCACCATCGTTACATTATCGACAAATGCAAAAAAGATACTGACAAGGCTCTTTTCTATGTGAGAAAAACTCTTGAAAACAATTGGTCTCGTAATATATATTGATGGTTTCTTTTTTTCTATATCTCTTTAAAAACTCTAACGACTCATTGGAGAATTGCAATTATCCTTTAATCAGACGAATTTAAAATTACAACGATTTGTTGGAATGGTCTAAGCAGATCCGCTTTTATCAACTGTTCTAAATCTAACCATAAAATTTTTCTTCCTTAAATATTATCGTCTTTCAAAAAATAATTGTACCTTTACAATCGTGATTAACCAATTAATTTTTAATGTTATGGATAATGCTAAACTAATATCAGAATATGGTCTTCCGTTGGAAGTAGAACTCAGCACTCAGATTTATAACGCCTTGCAGGGCAATGTCGTTGAAGAGATCATCAAAATGGCTAAGATTCCTTTCTCGGATAATTATTATCGCAGCATGCTCGAAGGTCATAGCTTCAAGGTGGAAGAAGGCACGCTGTCACGCTACTACAACATATTCAATGAGATAAAAGAAGCTCTGCAGTTTACAGAGCCTGTCGATTTCTATATCACCGGCGACCCTTCTGTCAATGCTTTCGCCATCGCTTCTCAAGAAGAGGGCGAACCTAATATCATCAACGTAAACTCTTCTCTCATACAGCTTATGACCGACGATGAGTTACGTTTCGTCATCGGTCACGAGATGGGACACCTCATCAATAAGAACGCTACTCTCGTGAAACTCATCAACTTCGTCTTCCCTCATGGCGCTACTATCCCTATCACGCTTCAATATAAAATCAGACTTTGGCAACAGCTCTCCGAACTCGTCGCCGACCGCTTCGGCTATATGGCGATGCCGAACCTCAACGTCTGCATCTCTGCTTTCTTTAAGATGTCGTCGGGCTTGGATTTCAATAAGATGGACATGAAAGTGGAGGCTTTCCTCGAAGATAACAAGAAACGCTTGGAATATTTCCGTAACGACAAAGGTATCAACTTCGCGACACATCCTATCAATCCTATCAGAGTGGAGGCTTTGAACCAATTCTCTAAAAGCGTGTTCTTCAACAAGAAAGGTACAAGTAAGGAGGATCTCGAAAACGGCATGAACGACTTAATAGAGATATTATTAAAGGTGAGAAACACTGAACTCGACTCTAATATGGCTAAGTTCATCGCGACAGCCGGCTTGATAATAGCTAACTGCGACGAGACGATAAGCGAAAACGAAATCGACTTGATATTCAGCGAGCTGTCGGTCTTGGAGATTTTCCCTAAGACTTATTTGGAAGATATCGCTCAGAGCGACGTGGAGGAGACTTTCAAAGAGTCTATCAAGAAACTGCTTGAATTGAATCCTGAGACAAGAGAGGCGATGTTGAGATATTTGATTTCTATCGCATTGGCTGACAAGGATATCAACGTCAAGGAAGTGGAGTTGATTTTCAACATCGCTGCTGGTGAACTCGGCTACTCTCCTATGGAGACGGCTCAGATCTTCTCGCAGATGATTCAAATCGACTTTACGCCAAGTATGAATGCGCTTTGTTAGATATAAGTAATGAGCTATGAGTCATGAGCAATTTATATAGTTCAGAGTTCAAAGTTCAGAGTTCAGAGTTCAAAGTTCAAAAATATGATTGATTTTAAAGATATTACATTAGAAGATAAAGAGATTATTACGTCGTACATATTTCCTAACGATTGTTGTAATTGTGAGTTTTCTTTTTCAAATCTCATCTCGTGGCGTTTTCTATACAACACGAAATATGCTGTCGTAGATGATTTTCTGATACTTTTCTATCATAATCAACAATATGGAGATGTATACATGATGCCTATCGGTAAAGGCAACGCTGATTCTATAGTCAATAAGTTGATAGACGACGCTCATTCGCGAGGCAATGCTTTCAAGATGTTTGCGGCTTGTCATTTCGTAGAGAATCAGCTCAGCGATGATATGAAAGATAAATTTCTCTTAGAGCCTAATCGCGATAGCTTTGATTATGTGTATAACAGAGAAGACTTGGCTACATTGAAAGGTAATAAGTTCCAACAGAAACGTAATCACGTCAACCGTTTTAAGAAGACTTATCCTAACTGGGAATATAAGTCAGCGACGCCAGAACTGATAAGACTTTGTATCGAGAAAGAAAACGAATGGTACGAGAGCAACGATGATTATAAACATCAGGATATTGGCAACGAGCGACAAGCCTTGTTATTTGCCATGACTCATGCTGAGGAGATTGGTGTGAAAGGCGGAGTGTTGTTTGTCGATAATGAAGTCGTCGCCTTCACTTTCGGTTATCCTATCAACCACAAGACTTTCGGCGTTCATTTCGAGAAGGCTGACATCAACTATACAGGTGCTTTTACTGTTATAAATCAGATGTTTGCGAACGACATTCCTGAGGAGTTTGAATATATAAATCGTGAAGAGGATTTAGGAATAGAAGGACTAAGGAAAGCGAAATTATCGTACAATCCGGAGTTTCTAATAACTAAAGGACTTGTTGAATTGAAAGTTGAAAATTGAAAATTTTGGTAGAGACGTGACACATTACACCTTTAAAAATTAACAATATGTAATTGTTGCGTCTTAATCGAATTGAAAGTTGAAAGTTGAAAATTGAAAATTTTGGTAGAGACGTGACACATTACACCTTTAAAAATAAACAATATGTAATTGTTGCGTCTTAATCGAATTGAAAGTTGAAAATTGAAAATTGAAAATTTTGGTAGAGACGTGACACATTACACCTTTAAAAATAAACAATATGTAATTGTTGCGTCTTAATCGAATTGAAAGTTGAAAGTTGAAAATTGTGGTAGAGACGTGACACATTACACCTTTAAAAATAAACAATATGTAATTGTTGCGTCTTAATCGAATTGAAAGTTGAAAGTTGAAAATTATGAAGATAAAGAACTTCAAAATTAGAGCGAGCTATCCGAATTTCTTCATGCTCAATCTTTATATGGAACAGAATCGTTCTATCTTCGAGAAAGAGAATGAACGTGAAGGCAACAAACCTGGAACCGTGATTTATCAGTTTGAAGATGACGACAATTTGTACGAAATAGCGCCTAAATGGTACGACATATATTACCTTCTTACAAAAAACAACGAAGATGACATCAAACAATTTCTGACATTACTAATAGAAGAACATAACGGCGACAACACACATCATCTTGAACTTGAGACTTTGAGAGAGAGTCTGTATCAGGATTGCGTCAAGTATATCAGCGACAATTATCTTTATGAAGACGAAAAGATTGTCACAACAGTAACACCTTACGATTTCTCGGAAGTCGCTATCAGCAATAAGGGCAAGATGTTGTTGGAACTTACAAAACAATGTTATGCTGTTCCAGACTTCTGCATCATAAGTTCCAACGCTTTTCTTGACGACGATCAGGAAGAGCTTCTCCGTAAGGCGATTCATAACTTAGAGGTGATGACGAAATGCAAGTTTGGAAGCGAGGAAAACCCTCTCGTCTTTGCTTTACGTAGCGCGATGCCACAATACATTCCAGGACTTATGCCTACGCTATTAAATATAGGTATCAACAGAAAAGCATATCATGGTCTAAGCAAGAAATACGGAACAAGCATGGGCAACAGGATATATCTCAGCACGTTGAGTAATATGATTGAAATGCTTGCGATCGACTATCATTACACTGACGAGAACGACTTATCTGTTGAAGAGCAATTAGACAAAATCAAGATGATGGAGAATCTCGTCATTGAGAAAGAAGGCAACGACAAATTACTCGAAGACGCATTCTATCAGGCGATTCGTTTCCATAGTTACGTCAGGAATTTCTATATCAAAAACCAGGATTTGGTTCTCACTTTCATGCGCGGCAAAAAGGCTTATCCTTCAATGATTTTACACAAGATGGTATGGACTATTGGCAACGAGAACTCATATCCAGGAGTATTATATAGTTGTCATAGCCGTACTGGTGTAGGTCGTCAGATAGAGAGTTATCCAGATATTTTCGGAGAAGAAATCATGACGGGACACATCTCATCAGAAGACTTCGAATATTTCGACCGAGCCGAGATCAAGGAGTTGTTTCCTGCGGTATATCACTTCGACCCTCTCCTCATCAATCTCGAGAAAAGGTTTCAGTCGCCGGTCACTATTGAGTTTGCCGTTGAGACACAATCTCTCAAAGACTCCGACGCGAAATCAAGTCTGTTTGCCGTACTTCAACTAAACAAATCAGAGCTTACCGGAAGAGCCGCATTATTGTCAGCTATCGAGTTATACGAAAAAGGCTTCATCGACAAGGAAGTTATTATAGACTTGGTCAGACCTTATCATTTGAGGCAGATCTTCTCCGATACCATCGACAAGGAATCTTTCAACCAGCTGAGATTTTTCTGCAATGGCGTAAACGTCTTACCTCGCACAGCAGTCAGCGCACGATTATGTTTCAGCGTGGCTTCAGCGAACAAGATGAAGAGTCAGGGTTATAATGTTTGTCTTTGCCGCGAGCGTTTCACTCCCGAAGACACTATTGTCCTCAACGAGGTAGATTCCATTTTAAGTATGACGCCTGCAGCCATCCACGTCGTAACCGCATGTCGAGGTTACGGAATCCCAGCTTTTTTGGATTTAAGTCTTTATGGCGTAAAGATAATAGACAACAAACTCGTCAACAACGAGGGCATGACGATTAGTGAACATGACTGGATTACGGTGTCAAGCAAGAAACATTGCATTTACAGCGGCAAAGCCAACTTCACTCCTGCCCGATTCAGACAATATCTCGATGACGATAACTTCACTTTCACCGACGAGAAAGAAGAAAAGGTATTTACACGATTAAAACCCGCTTACGAGAAATACCAGCAGATCATCAATTCAACGAAAGTCAATTATATCAACGACATAAATTCCTTGGCGAGAATCATAAGCTACGACTTGAATCAGGATCCGGAGAAAGCCGCTATCATCGTCAACACCTGGTACAACCTCAATTCCGCATTATACCAGAATCAAGTGCTCGAAAGCAAGATGGGTTCTCATAACGAACAGTCGCGTGTTTTCAATCTTTTAGACATCGACAAGAAAATCGATTTCTTCAAGAACATCGTCATAAAATGTATAAAAGAGAATCTAAGCGGATTAGAGGCTGGCTCGTTCATGCTTGGACGTTTCCTCGCGAAGCCATTGCCGAAGTCATTCTGGGAAGCCTTCCTCCCTAACGAGATAGCATTTATGCTCAACGAATATGTATTATACGAGAAATATCTCACTGTACTACAAGAAGTCGGTGAGACGAAGTTGACACGAACAAGCTCCAAAATCATCTCTGAAGGATTACATGAATTAGAAATCAAGAACTTCGACTATTACACATTCATTCCTTTGATGAATCTTAAGGTCAACTGGAGTAATGTTATTCGCAATGTAAACCTCTTGAGCAACAAGCAAGATAACACTTTGATTTTTATTGAAACACTCTCAAAGCCTATATCCGACGTATTTAACATGGATCAATATTGGGTTAGAAGTAAGGTCGAGAAACTTATAAACTTCTGATTTGAGAGAAACTTACATAAACGACAAGAGGCTGCCTGAATTATAAGCAGCCTCTTTTCATTACATTATTTCATCTACATAATCAGTCGATTCTGCAGCAGAGGTTTCTGTCGCCGAATGCGTCGTCGATTCTTGTAACGTGTGGGAAGTATTTGTCTTGGACATCGCTCTTGTTAGGGAAGCCTGCCTCTTGACGTGTGAATGGGAATTCCCAGTTGTCACTCATCAACATCTCAGCTGTGTAAGGTGCGTGTGAGATGAGGTTGTTGCCTTTCTCTGCCTTGCCGCTTTCGATGTCGGCTATCTCTTGACGGATCTTAATCATTGCGTCAACAAAACGATCTAACTCTGCCAATGGCTCGCTTTCTGTTGGCTCAACCATCAATGTCTCATGAACAGGGAACGCCACTGTTGGAGCGTGGAAGCCATAGTCCATCAAACGTTTTGCGATGTCGATAGCAGCTACGCCTGTAGCTTTGTTGATGCCGTTGATATCGAGAATCATCTCGTGAGCGACGTGACCGTTATTGCCGGTATAAAGTATTGGATAATAATCTTTCAATCTATCTTTGAGGTAGTTAGCATTTAAGATAGCCATCTTGGTAGCTTCTCTCAAACCTTCGCCGCCTAACATCTTGATATATGCGTAAGAGATTGTGAGGATTTGTGCGCTGCCGAATGGAGCTGCTGACACTGCACCGAGTTTCTCGTTATATGTAGCGAGGTTGAGGTGTGTTGGCAAGAATGGTACCAAGTGAGCTGCCACGCCGATAGGACCTACGCCTGGACCGCCGCCGCCGTGAGGGATAGCGAATGTCTTGTGTAAGTTAAGGTGACATACGTCAGCACCGATGAAACCAGGACATGTCAAACCGACCTGTGCGTTCATGTTAGCACCGTCCATATAAACCTGACCGCCATTGTCGTGAACGATCTTCATAAGGTCGCGGATGCCGTCTTCGTAGATACCGTGTGTTGAAGGATATGTAACCATGAAAGCTGAGAGGCTGTCTTTGTATTCTTCTGCCTTAGCCTTAGCGTCTTCCATGTCGATGTTACCGTTAGCGTCACATTTCACCACGACGACTTTCATACCTGCCATAGCGGCTGATGCTGGGTTTGTTCCGTGTGCTGAAGCTGGAATCAAGCAGATGTCACGGTGACCTTGACCGTTAGCTTCTTGATAACGACGTATTGTTAAAAGACCAGCATACTCACCACTTGCGCCTGAGTTAGGCATGAATGACATACCTGCGAAACCTGTGATTTCGCAGAGGTCTTTACCTAATTCATTAATTAATTCTAAGTAACCTTCAGCTTGATCTTGTGGTACGAATGGGTGGATGTTAGCAAATTCTGGCCAGCTCAAAGCGAACATTGAAGTTGCTGAGTTGAGTTTCATAGTACATGATCCGAGAGGAATCATAGCACGGTTCAAACTCAAGTCGCGGTCTTCAAGTTGTTTCATATAGCGCATCATGTCGGTCTCGCTGCGATATTTGAAGAACACTGGTTCTTGCAAGTAAGCAGATGTACGTTGCATATCATCTTGAACGCCACTGTATGTTCCGCATACTGAAGGGTCGCATACGAAGTCTTCATGTTGTTTGCCGAGAACTTCACAAACGACAGCAACGATTTCGTTAACGTCAGCCAATGATGTTGTCTCGTCTAAGCTAATAGCGAAATGTTGTTTGTCGATGATACGGAAGTTCATCTGATGTTGAAGAGCTACTTCATTGACTTTGCATGTGCAGAAACCTTCTGGCAATTCAAAATGCAATGTATCGAAGTAATGATCGTTAAGTTGTTTAACGCCATATTTCTGCATTTCTTTATCGAGAACACAAGTGAGGATATTGATATGACGAGCTATTTCTTTGATGCCTTCTGGTCCGTGATAGATTGCGTAGAATCCTGACATGATACCGAGGAGAGCTTGTGCTGTACAGATATTTGATGTAGCTTTTTCGCGTTTGATATGTTGCTCACGAGTTTGGAGAGCGAGACGATAAGCAGGATTGCCGAGAGCGTCTTTTGATATACCGATGATACGACCTGGCATCTCGCGTTTGTAAGCCTCTGTTGTTGCGAAGAAACCTGTGTGAGGACCGCCGAATGCCATTGGGAGACCGAAGCGTTGGCTTGAGCCGAGCACCACGTCAGCGCCCCATTCGCCTGGAGGTGTGATAAGAGCGAGGCTCATAAGGTCAGAAGCTACAGCTACCTGCATACCTTTTTCTTTCCAAGCCTTAACTTCTGCGCTATAGTTGATGATGCGTCCGTATTGGTTAGGACATTGTACTAAAACGCCGAAATATTCTTCACCTGCGCTGAAGTTCTTGATATCGTCAACAACGACTTCAATACCTTGATAATAAGCTCTTGTCTTGATAACGTCTATTGTCTGTGGGAAGACGTCGTTAGCGACGAAGAATTTATTGATACCAGCTTTCACCTGAGCGCGGCTGCGGCTGTGCCAGAACATCAACATTGCTTCTGAAGCTGCTGTTGCCTCATCTAACAATGAAGCGTTTGCCAATGGCATTGCTGTCATGTCGCTGATAACAGTCTGATAATTCAAGAGAGCTTCAAGACGACCTTGAGAGATCTCAGCTTGGTAAGGAGTGTATGATGTGTACCATCCTGGATTTTCAAGAATGTTACGTGTGATAACACCAGGAGTGATTACATTATAGTAACCTAAACCGATATAGCTTCTGTAAATCTTATTCTTTGCGCCTAATGATTTAAGGTTGCCGAAGCATTCATATTCATTCAAGCCTGCGCCGATATTTAAACCCTTTGGAAGACGAATATCAGGAGAGATGATTTCGTCGATAAGTTGATCTGTCGATTCAACGCCAACGACCTTAAGCATTTTTTCAACATCATTTGCTGTTGGTCCGTTGTGACGTTTAATGAAATTGTTGTTAATCATATTATTTTTATTTAATGTGTTATTATTTTCCTAAAGCGCAAATTTAGTTTTTTTTTCTTATAAATCTGCATAATAAGAAATAATTTTATATTTTTGTGACAAATTAATTTATATGAAAAGAATCGCTTTATATTTAATCGCCTTATGTATGTTATCCTCGTGCAGAGAAAAGGTTGACAATTCCATCAAATATGGTGGAGGGGAGTCCGTTAACATTGTTTTATTGGAAGAGCTAAAGCTCAACGCCACCACCGAATCTGATAATCCAATAACCTATTATTCCGACAACGATATGGTCGTGACAGTCAATTCTGAAGGTGTCATCAAAGGTAAAAACGTCGGTATGGCAAACGTAACGATTTCAAATACAATAGATGTAATTACAGTCAAAGTTACAGTCTCTTTATACGAGGAACCGACGACCGATTTCTACGTTTCAAAAGATGAGATAAGTAATATATACGGTCAGCCGAATTACATCGTTGACAGTGGAGACACCACCGTATACATTTACGGCAGCGGCAACGACTGGTATTCATACGCAGTATGGGAAATGGACTTCTTCTTTATTGATAACCAATACATCGAATCTGACCTTTATATCAGAAGTGATGTAGAAACACGCCTTGACGAATTCTTAGATAACAATTATTATTACCAGAGAAGCGACACCATCAGCCAAGGTGACGACACTACTGAAATCTATCACATCTATTTGAACGAAGAGAACCCTGAAGATGCGACAGTCATGTTGGGTAAGATCAACAACGTCGGACAATACGAAGACATCTGTGTTTTCTATATCCCTTATGAATATGAAGAGAAGTTTGATTACAAAGGTATTATAAGAAAGAAACTGAGAATCTGAAAATCTGAGAATCTGAAAATCTGAGAAATGAAGATCTGAGAAATAATAAGCGACGCATTAAAAGTTTAGTGCGTCGCTTATTTTTATTGTTCCATATACATCCTCTGCAAAGTTTTATTCGGATGCTGTTTCAGTTTCTTGAGAGCCTTGTCTTTGATTTGTCTGACCCTTTCTCTTGTAAGATCTAAGCGATAAGCTATTTCTTCAAGTGTATAGTTATGACTTACATCTATACCGAAATAAAGGTTAACAATCTCTCTTTCTTTATCTGTAAGTATCGACATTGAACGATGTATTTCCGCGGTATCGAACTTACGGGTGATGTTATCATCAGTATCGGAGACTCCTTCTGGAATTATGGTATCAATCAACGACATATCCTCATCCTCTCCTACTGGCGCATCCATTGAAACCTGTTTCGTATTCATACGAAATGCCGCTATGACCTTATCTTCCGGCAAGTCTAATTCGTCAGCTATTTCCTTATATGTAGGCTGACGATGATACAATTGTTCAAGTCGCGACGATGTCTTTTTAATCTTTGAGAGATGTCCAACTTGATTCAACGGCAATCTCACCAAACGAGATTGTTCAGCTACAGCCTGCAATATTGACTGACGGATCCACCATACAGCGTACGAGATAAACTTAAATCCCTTAGTCTCATCGAAACGTTGAGCCGCTTTTATCAAGCCGAGATTACCTTCATTAATTAAATCAGGCAAGCTGATACCTTGATTTTGATACTGCTTCGCCACTGACACTACAAATCTGAGATTTGCTCTTACCAATCTTTCGAGAGCCGCTTCGTCGCCGGCTTTTATCCTTTGAGCCAAGATGACTTCTTCCTCCGCCGTGACCATATCTTCCCTCGCGATGTCAGCAAGATACTTATCCAACGAAGCCAGCTCTCTGTTTGTTATCGATTTTGAAATTTTTAACTGTCTCATAATCCTTCCACTAAATACCTAACAATGTTAATTCAAAAAAGTTCATTACCAACAAAAAATTATCTATAGAACTCAAAAGTGATGTTATACGTTCCTGTCATGTTGGTTCCTTCTATACGTACCTTGCCATTTCTGTCGTTGCTCAATGCTTTCTTCAGATCATTTTCCGAACTGACTCTCTGATGATTTACCGATAAGATGATAAATTCGTCGGTAATACCCTTTTGTTTGAATATGCCTTCTTTAATCTCAACGATCTTCAATCCGTAATTGATTCCGAGTTCACTTTTCAACGATGCTGGCAGTGGCTGTAATTTAATCCCAAGAACCTCATTATAGAAGCCCTCACCTTCTTTATGCATCTCTTCCGTACCTTCTAAGTTTTTAAGCGTCACTATCTTTTCCATAACCTCGCCCCTACGTTGTATCTTAACCTTCACTTTATCACCTGGACGATACTGGCTCACCACACCTATAAGCTGTGAGTTTGAGTTCACAGAGATACCATTGATACTTAATATGACGTCATCCTCTTTTATACCTGCTGCCTTTGCCCCGCCTCTTTCTTCAACAGCCATGATATAGACTCCCGACATTTCGGTGATACCCTTTTCTTCAGCAAGTTCTTCCGTAATCTCCACTATACTTACGCCGAGATATGCTCTTTGCAACGCACCATATTGCAAGAAATCCTCAACGACTTTTTTCACAATATTGGAAGGAATCGCAAATGAATATCCCTCATAACTTCCTGTTCGTGAAGCGATAGCAGCATTGATACCGATGAGATTACCATCCATGTCAACCAAGGCACCGCCACTATTACCAGGATTGATAGCCGCGTCGGTCTGGATGAATGACTCTATTGTGCTACCATCACCTAAGATATTTATATTACGAGCTTTCGCACTTACGATACCAGCTGTCACCGTTGATGTCAGGTTAAAAGGATTACCTACTGCGAGCACCCACTCTCCTACTCTAACCTCGTCAGAATCGGCGAATGTGAGATATTCCAGATCCTGAGCGTCCACTTTAATCAAGGCTAAATCCGTACTCGGGTCGTTTCCAATTATAGTTGCGGTTCTCTTATGTTTATCGTTGAAAGTGACTTCAATCTTACTTGCACCTTCAACGACGTGGTTATTTGTAACAATATATCCGTCAGGGGAAATTACCACACCGGAGCCATATCCTACAGATACATTATTCGGCACTTCTAGCTGTCCGCCATAAAGCTGTTCCAACATATAACCGAAGAAATCATAATAACTACTACCCTTGGTGATGATTTCCGTTCTGATGTGAACAACGGTATTAACTGTATTTGCCGCCGCGTCGACGAAACTATCGTTTTCACCATTTGGCATATAAGCAGCTCTTATCATCGGCGCTTGATTGTCGGTCTTCGTACTTGCCATCATCTGCGCTTCTGCAAGCGACTGCTTCATCTCACGTTGCGATAAAGATAATTTAACTGTGAAAATGCTTAAGGTTAACAACACGACACTAAGTGTCACGAATAATACTTTTGTTTTACTCTTCATGAATTTAAAAATTAGTTAGTTAATAAAACGATGTCTCATTGTTTTTAAAAGATTCCCTCGGGCGACATCAAAGCCCGATTTACCTTGCGAGTAAAGATTCTTTTTTCGATATGGTTTGTTTTTAAAAATTTGCTATCTTTACAATCAAAATCCCTGCCAAAGCAACTGAACTTATATTTAAAGAATTTTTATGAACAACACTATAAATCAAAGCATTAAATTCAGCAAATTTCATGGTGCCGGCAACGACTTCATCATGATAAACGCAACAAAAGAACAAATATTATTAAGTGATGAATTAATATATAAGATGTGTGATCGTCGGATAGGAATAGGTGCCGACGGATTGATATTATTAATGCCTTCTGACAATCATGATTTTAAAATGAAATATTATAATTGTGATGGTAAAGAAAGTACATTCTGTGGTAATGGAGGTCGTTGCATCGCCGCTTTCGCTTATGATCAAAAGATTATTAATGGAACCGCCACTTACGAAGCAGTAGACGGAATCCATAATGCTAAAGTGTCAGAATTATCATCGAACGAATATCATGTGGAACTGACAATGCGTGACATTTTGTCTTACAAACTTAATGACGACAGTCTTCTCATCGACACCGGCTCACCTCATTACGTGAAGAAAGTCGATGATTTAGAAAATTTGGATATTATTAATAAAGGTGCTGCGATTCGTTACGACAAAAGCATTTCAGCTGACGGAGTTAATGTCGATTTCCTTTTGAATAAAGACGGGGTTATTAGAATCAGGACATACGAACGTGGCGTTGAAAACGAGACACTTGCCTGCGGCACTGGCGTAACGGCATCAGCGATAGCAGCTTCACTATGGTTCGGAGGCGACAATATCGACATCCACACTCAAATCGCCAAATTGAACGTCCGCTTCCGAAAAGAAAACAATACTTTTAGAAATGTTGTTTTGTCAGGTCCGGCGACTCATGTTTTTGACGGAATTTTTATCTTTGCAAAATAATTTTTTCACCAATGTTCACTCAAAACGAAAATATAATCATAAGAGCGGCAGAACCTAAAGACGCCTCCTTGATATATGACTGGGAAAACGATCAGGAAATATGGAGAGTCAGCGAGACTTATATGCCCTACTCTTTTTACCAGATCGAGCAATTCCTGCTCAACAACAACGATTTGTTTTCCGTACGACAAGTACGTTTCATCATAGAAAGAAAGACAGACTCGAAACCAGTAGGATGCATCGACATATACGACTTCGACCCAATCCATTTCAGAGCCGGAATAGGAATATTGATCCAAAAAGAGTTCAGAAAACAAGGTTACGCCAAAGAATCAGTACAACTCCTTCTCAACTATTGTTTCAACATACTGATGCTCAAACAAGTATATTGCCTGATAGATTCTCTCAACCTTGACAGCTTAAATCTTTTTAAGAATATTGGTTTTAAACAATGTGGTTATCGCAAGGAATGGATCAGAACGCCCAACGGATTCATCGACGAAATAGAGTTCCAATTTATTAATGAAAACTTCTGATGAAAACTATAAGAACATACTACAAAGAACACATAGAGAGAAATAAAAAAATGAAACGCTGGATATCAGGTATCCTCGGACTGCTCGTCCTATTATCAGTTATCGTATTCATCCGGACATACAATGCCATCATGAAACCTAACACAATGATTACCAACGATAGTAAGGTTTCATTATACATACATTCTGACGATGATTTTGAAACGATAAAAAATAAATTATATTCCGACAGTGTCATTATAAACCGTAGATCTTTCGAATGGCTCGCAAAGAAATTGGATTATCCTAAATATATCAAATCGGGACATTATGTCATAAAGGACGGAATGAACAACAATCAGCTTCTGAATATGCTCCGTTCCGGAAGTCAGATTCCAATCGACTTCACCTTTAATAATATAAGAACCATAGAACAATTCGCAAAAGAAGCCGACGATCAATTAGAACTCGATTCATTATCGATACTTAAAGCGTTGAACGAAGATTCGTTGTTAAAGGAAATGGGATTCAAGGAAGAGTCATTCGCATCGTTATTTATTCCAAACACTTACGAACTTTATTGGAACATAAATCCGAAAGATTTTATCGAAAAGATGACTAATGAGTACAAAAAATTCTGGAATGACACACGTCTGCAAAAAGCGAAAGAAATAAACCTCACTCCTATAGAAGTCAGTATTTTAGCTTCTATAGTAGATAAGGAGACGACAAAGACCTCTGAGATGTCTCGTATCGCAGGCGTTTACTTAAACAGAATTAATAAAAGGTGGTTACTACAAGCCGATCCAACGTTGGTTTTTGCTCTCGGCGACTTTGAGATAAAGAGAGTCCTTGATATTCATAAAGAAATTGAGTCGCCATACAACACTTATAAGTATATAGGACTTCCTCCCGGACCAATCTGTATTCCATCTATTGCGGCAATCGACGCTGTTCTAAATGCAGAAAAACATAGATATTTCTATTTCTGCGCCAAAGACGATCTTTCAGGTTTTCATGTCTTTGCAAGAAACATGAGAGAACATAACATAAATGCCGAAAAATATAGAAAAGCATTAAATAAAAAACGAATCTATAAATAATGAAAAAATTATTAGCGATATTATTAATAAGTTTTACACTTTATGCATCAGGTCAACAACCCATTGACAGTGTGCAGCTAAAGAAAAACCTTAGTATCGTTTTTGGTACAGAAGCCGTATTATATTCAGGTTCGATGAGCGGATTATATTTCCTGTGGTATGCAGGTTATCCTCAGTCGTCATTTCATTTTTACAACGACAATGCAGAATGGTTGCAAATGGACAAAGCTGGACATGCGGCATCAGCATACAACGTTGGCATGCTTGGTTATGAAGCTCTTCGTCTTGCAGGATGGGACGAAAAAAGATCTTTAATATATGGAGGTCCAATAGGTTTTGTTTTTCTCTCTACTGTAGAAATCTTCGACGGATTATCAGACGGATGGGGATTTTCGTGGGGCGACATGGCAGCCAACGCCATAGGAACCGGATTATTCATGGGGCAACAAGCATTATGGCACGAGCAAAGAATATCGATGAAATACTCATATCACAACACCCAATTCGCACAATATCGACCGGACCTTTTAGGAAGTAACCTCCCCGAAAAGATGCTTAAAGATTACAACGGTCAAACTATATGGCTATCTTTCAACCTTAAGTCATTGTTTATGAACGACGACTCAAGATTTCCTTCTTGGGTCAACATTGCTTTAGGATATAGCGGAGAAGGAATGACTGGAGCTTTTTATAACACAATATATCACAACGGGCAAGTAATTCCTGAATTTGACAGGGTGCGACAATTTATTCTTTCACCCGACATCGACCTGACAAGAATTCCCGTGAGAAGCAAGTTCTGGAAATCAACACTGAAAGTCTTAAGTTTCATCAAGATTCCTATGCCAGCCGTAATGTGCGACTCTCAAGGCAAAATCTCGTGGCATTGGTTATACTTTTGACAATTAACAATTGACAGTTAACAATTGACAATTGACAGTTAATAAATACGTTTCGGGAGATGTCAAAGACATCTCCCGAAATATAATTGTAAATTGTAAATTGTTAACTGTTAATTATAACGTTCTTCCCGGGTAAGATAGAAGAGCTTCTTTGAGTATCGCCATCGCTTCTTTAAGGTCTTCTTTTTTAAGGCAATAACTGATTCTTACTTCTTGTTTACCTCTTCCTTCAGTAGAATAGAATCCGCTTGCTGGCGCCATCATGACAGTCTTGCCATTATAATTATAATCCGTCAACATCCACTTACAGAATCTCTCGCTATCATCGATAGGCAGATGAGCAACGATATAGAACGCGCCCTTTGGTGTCGGGCAGTAAGCACCTTCAATATTTTTGATACCTTCAATACAAACGTCGCGACGTGATTCGTATTCTCTCACTATCTCATCATAATATGATTGCGGACTATCGAGAGCAGCCTCACCAGCAACCTGTCCGAATGTCGGTGGTGACAGACGGGCCTGAGCAAATTTCATCGCAGCAGCGAGGAGTTCTTTATTCTTTGTTATCATACGACCGATGCGGATTCCGCATGCGCTAAATCTTTTCGAAGCTGAATCTATTAATATGACGTGATCTTCGATGCCTTTAAGTTTCAAAGCAGAATGATGGATTGCATCTTCGTAGCAGAATTCGCGGTATACCTCATCAGATATTAGGAAGATGTCGTGTTTCAACACTATCTGACGCAATGTCTCCATTTCCTCTTCCGAATAAAGATAGCCTGTAGGGTTGTTAGGGTTACATATTAAAATCGCTTTAGTACGAGGTGTGATAGCCTTCTCAAATTCCGATATGTCTGGCAATGCGAATCCTGTGTCGATAGACGAATATATCGGTTTCACGTTTACTCCTACATTCTTCGCGAATCCATTATAGTTAGCATAAAATGGTTCCGGAATAATAACCTCATCGTCAGGATCCATGATGGTGAGGAATGTCATGAGAAGAGCCTCCGACCCACCTGTAGTGATAATCATTTCTTCTGGTAAGATATGAATATCATACTTCTCATAATACTCGCATAATTTCTTTCTATATGAAAGTGTTCCTTCTGACGGACTATATTTTACGACTTTTTCTGTATAGTTACGTACAGCCTCAAGAGCTAAATTCGGCGTCTCTATATCAGGTTGACCTATGTTAAGATGGAATACTTCTATGCCTCTTTTCTTAGCAGCATCAGAAAAAGGAACCAACTTCCTGATTGGAGATGCAGGCATATTTTGAGCTTTTTTAGAGATACTTGGCATAACAATTTATTTAGTTAATAAAAAAATAGCTATCATAAAAATGACAGCTATATGTTAATATTAAAAATTAGGATTATTTACTGGTGATGCATTCATAAATGTATTGTCCTTTGTAGGAAGAGCTTCAGATTGTTCCTCTAACACCTTACCTTTTATATAAAGCTTGACTTGATTATTTGTCTTGGCATTTGAGAATATAGTAACATATTTACTGAAACTTCCTGGACGATTTGTGTTTTTATATGTAACTTTTATCACGTCTGTCTCACCTGGGAGTATCGGTTTCTTAGGCCATTCTGGAACTGTACATCCACAAGATGACTTAGGTTGGCTCAAAATCAAAGGTTCATTGCCCGTATTTTTAAAAACAAATTCGTATGTTCCGTTTCCATTGAAAGGGATCTCACCGAATTGATGCGTTGTTTTTTCAAAAGTAATCTCAGGTCCATTTTCTGCAACTGTCTGAGCATTAGTCAATAAATTTACTGAAAACAACATAAAAAGTATTACGAATAACTTTTTCATAGTATTATTTATTTAATGATTTGACTTTTATTAATTGGTTTCAAAGATACATAATTTTCTTAAAAAAAGAGGTAAAAAATATTTTTTTATTTTTTTTCAAAATATGTTTTTCATATTAAAAAAATTTCTATCTTTGCACTCGCAAAACGGCGAGGTAGCTCAGTTGGTTAGAGCGTCGGATTCATAACCCGGAGGTCATGAGTTCAATTCTCATCCTCGCTACAGATTTAAACCCTTGAAATTCAGCGACTTAAACCAAGTCGCTGTTTTCTTATCGGGTCAAAATCGGGTCAGAGTTTACAGATTTAACCGTTTATTTTTCCTGCTTCAGCAAGAAAAATAAAAAAAAATGTTTCTAAATCAAAAATCACAAGTCAAGGAAATACTGAGATTTACCGCGCCAAAATACCGCGAGGGTACAGAACCGTGCATCTATTTCTATGCCTACGATCCAAAATCCCAGGCTATGAAACGAAAAAGAATCAAGATCGCTCACCTCGGAAACCTTAAAGAACGGAAAAGACGCGCCCCTATCCTATGCCAGAAGTTCATGGAGCTGCTCTCGTCCGGTTGGTCACCATGGATAGATGACGACTGCCCACATACAGGCTTCAACGAAGCCATCGAGATGTATGTAACATACATCACACGCGAACACCGCAACAAGTCGCTGAAAGAATCTTCTTTCAAGACATACAACAGCTACATAAAAATGCTGCGCATATACAATGACAGCCGTAAGAAACCTATCGTTTACATCTATGAAATGACGGAAAAGTTCATCACCGATTTCCTGGACTGGATACACTATGAACGAGGCAACACATACCGAACCTATAACAACTACATCAACTTCTTCAATACGCTGTGCATATTCTTAGTGAAAAAGAAGATCCTTTCCGAGAACCCAGCTGAAGACATCCACAAGATGAAACGCACTCAGACGATGAAGACCAGGAACAATTTCACGGAAAAAGACCTCCGTACCTTATTCCAAAGGCTTGAAATGCACGACAAGAAATATCTGCTGGCATGTTATTTCACTTATTACTGCTTCATACGTCCTAACGAGTTGTATCGAATCAAGATAGGCGACATCAATATTGAGCAGCAGACTGTCTTTATTTCCGCCGAGATTTCCAAAAATAGTCTCGACGCTACCGTCACAATCCCGCAAATCGTGATAGAACTTATCAAAGAGCTTGGAATAATGAATAAAAGCAAAGACTGTTATGTCTTCGGACAGCATTTCAAGACATCAAAAACGATTGGCCATAACAAGATGTTCGGCAACTACTGGGACCGTTTTATCAGCAAGGAAGGAGGTTTATGTCCTGAGTTCAAAGGTAAGGGTTATTGTTTCTATTCTCTGAAGGGAACCGGAATAACGACCATGCTGAAGAAAGGCGTTCCTTCAATCATAGTGAGAGATCAGGCACGGCATCAGGATATAACAACGACGGAAATCTACACGAAAGGAAGAAACCTGAAAGCCCCTGCCCTGCTCAAAGATTACTGTAATGATTAAAAAAAAGACCGCCGAAGCGATCTTTTGTATTCCTAACAGTCAAACAGCTTGTTCCAGCACTCATCTGGTGGAGTCGTCAGAACTCCGCCGTCTATATATTTATTGATAAGTCTTCCAATGAAAGATTTTATCTTAACAGAGCCGTCTTTTCTAACTACAGCATGGCAGCTGTCGCCAATTTTATAGACGGTTCCGTTGCTTTTTATTCCGTCGATATCATGGACATTCTTTCCAGGAAGCACCTCAAACGTGTCACAACCTTCTTCCGATTTAGCGTAAATTGGGTTCTTTGAACGATTTTTCACAACTGTCTTGCCTTGTAATATTTGTGCACCAGCTGAAAGTCCTGCGAAGCCTACCGAGGTCGCAAATCCGCCCATCATCATTAGTTTTTCCATTTTGTCTTTTTCAAATATTGCTACCAATACAAACAATAATGCTACTACAAGCATAACATCAGTAACGGCATAAAGATTTGCCTTAATGAATGGAGGATGTTTTGTTCTCACGTCTTTTATTATTTCTTTAGCTTTTGTTTTTAACTCTTCCATAACGATGCAATTTAAAATTTATTTTAAAAGTCTCTCAATTAAAGTCTTGATAAGAAGTGCTGCCACGTAAAGCAATACGGCGCAAAGAAGTATGTCGCGCCAGAGCTCGCGGGGCTGCT